>JAFWQM010000074.1 GCA_017509065.1 Clostridia bacterium | reverse complement strand
TGCCGCCTGGCCTCCGCTAAAAACAATCCACCGGATTGTTTTTCGAGCGCTTCGGCCCCAGTATTCCTGCGGTTTCGTTCCTTGTCTGGAACGATTTCTCATCCCGCATCTGAATTCACGATTCAATTGGGCGAGCAATAATCTAACAAAATACGCTATTCCAGGACTCCGGAAAGGTCGATCTGTGTCCAATCAGCGCCGCCAATGATCCGCAGCCACAGCATCCTGGTCTCTGGAACAACCACCATCTGGTACACGGTGAGTTCATTCTGAGCGCCGCCTTCTTCCAGCGGCGTTTCAATGATGTCCATCATTTTTTGCTCGTCGATTTGGCCTTTGGAAGCCTCACACAGCGCAATCAGGTTTTCCCGGCGGGTCAGCCCTTCCCAGGACGCTTCATCGGAAGGTGTGGCAAACTGCCAGTCGGGATTCACATAATAGTTCGTGGAAACAAGCAGTCCTTCCGGCAGATCGGCCCCGCCCTGCTTTACGCCGATGGGACACCACTCATAGGATCGTGCCAGACTGCTGTCCGCCAGATTGATGATATACGATGAGCTGCAATTCGTCGTGTTGAAGAAAAGCTCCCAGTCATCCAGTTCGTCCGCTTCAAACAATTCAGAAAACAAGGCGGTGGTTCCGGTGATCCTGGCGTCGGACGGCTTCATGCTCGCGGAAGGCGTTCCGTTATTCAGTTCCATAAAAAGGCCCTTCTCATTCAGCGCGTTCACTGCGTAAATTTCTCCCACATAGCCAATCGTCGCGGTAGCCAGAGAACCGTCTGCCGGATGGTAAACCGTCACCGCCACATCGTCTTTCAGCAGCGCGAAAGCTTCGGAATAGTCATAATTCCGGCCGATCACCATTTGTCCTGAAGCATACGCGCCCCAGCAGAAAACCGCGCTGCATTTGGGGAGTCCGCCGATGCGCTCCACCGCGTTGACCGCCTGCAGTTGTTCCACGGTCAGACCGGAGGTTTCCGCCGCGCCTTCAAAAAATTGGCTGATCCGGTAAGGCGTCTGCCGCGTCTGCTTCGCAATGATGCTTTCCGCTTTTTCCGCGTTGCCGACGCTGTACTCGATGATCGTTTCCACGAAGAAGTAAACTTCATTGAGCCTGTCTTTCATCAGCATGCCGTACTGACGGCCCATTTCGCGCCATGTTCCATACAGGCTGACAACGGTGATGCCGTTCCTTTCCGCCCTGACGCCTTTCTCGAAGGACTGGTCCGCGTCCTGAACCGTCAGGATTTTTTCTCCGGCTTCCGGCACGGAGGAGGCAAATGCCGTGCAGGCAGAAAAAACTATAACGAGCGCCGTTACCCATGCCGTGATTCTTCTGAAAGTCTTTCCGTTCAAACGCTTAACAGTCCTCCTGACATTTGTTGTTCAGATTGGCATTCTTTCATCTTTCGCAGATCATGATTCGACATAGAAATATAATGGTTTATCCAACATGGGTTCTGAACGCTATTTTCGACAAGCCATCATGGTTTTCCTGCCGGATGAAATCAGATTGTATATTCCAGATGCGAATCACTGTAGCGCGGCGTTTGCATCCTTTTCCACGCCATCTCCGTAGATTGTGGCAAAATCATCCCGCATGGAGATGGTGCCGATGCCTTGCGCATTGTAGCCCGCGATCTTGGCCCGGGCGCTTTCATAATCGCCCCATTCCCGCGCTTCGTCGTCCGCCAGGACGATGTAAGAAAGGGCGGGATAAGATACCTGAAAAACTTACGCCGCATCAGATAATCTGGCATCTTTCCTTTTTGGGTGAGAATCAGGTTTTTGATCGCAAACGGAAAAAACGTGAACCACAGCTTAGGATGGCGGTTCATACACCAGATCGCAAATCCGATGGAGCAATCTGAAGAAAAAATTGTTCCGTCAAAATCATATACGTTCATTCTGTTTCCTCCCTGGGCACTATTTTATCACGCCGCGTCGTCCATTGGTTCTTCGGCGGCGTATTGCTCGACCAGCGCGTCATAGGCGGAAATGGCGTCGTTCAGACTGGATAGAATACCGTCCAGCCCGGCTTCGCCGCCCCTTTCGGCAATTTGAGCGATGGCGTCCTGAATATATTCCTCCGTAACGAAGTTCAGGGACGGTTCAAAAACGGGGTCCATGGTATCATAAGTTACATGGGTTTCGATGGGCATTGCCGCCACAGGCAGCAGGCCGGCGGAAAAGTACCGCGCGGTAGCGATGGTACGCTGCTTGGCGTTGGCGTACGTTGAATTCAGGCTTTCAATGGCATTGGTGGTGTAGATAACTGTTCGCACATCCTTGGAGAACTTGAAGATTGGGCTGACAGCATCCCAGTTGTCGTACCAGCGTTTCATGGCACGGGAATATTTCTCCTGCCATTTCTCCGTGACTTCATCCAGCGCTTCCCGGCCTTCTTGCTCGGATGGCGCGTTGTAGATCGTTTTCAGGTCATTGGCAAACGCCTTCCGGTCCTTGTCCGACACATATTTCAGTGTGTTGCGTACCTGGTGGACAATGCAGCGTTGGTATTCAGTCTGAGGATACGCGGCAGCAATAGCATCCTTAATCCCGGTCAAGCCGTCTGCACAAAGAATCAGGATATCCTTAACACCCCGGTTGCGAAGCTCATTCAGCACTGACAGCCAGTACTTGGCGCTTTCATTCTCTCCGACCTGAATGGACAGTACTTCTTTCCTGCCCTCGCAGTTGATTCCCAGAATGACGTATGCTGCCAGCTTCCGGATCACGTTGTTGTCACGAACCGAATAGTGGATGGCGTCAATGAACACCACGGGATAGATCAAAAGCGTGCAAAACGCAATGGAAAAAGAGATGGATTTTCATGGTTTACGAATGAATGAAAAAATGTTACAAATGATCTGATGAGGAGGGATTTGCATGCAGGGAAAGGTCGCGGTGATCACCGGCGGGGCCCACGGCATCGGCAGGGCCATTGCCGACGCCTTTCGCCGGGAAGGCGCCACGGTGCACATCATCGACATCCAGCTGGGCGGCTGGTTCGTGGGCGACGTGTCGAAGAAGGAAGATCTGGAGCGTTTCGCGGCGTCCGTGGTTGAAAAAAGCGGGCACGTGGATTATTTAGTCAACAACGCCCTCCCACTGATGAAAGGCATTGACGATTGCACCTGGGAGGAATTCTCCTATGCCCTGGCGGTGGGCGTCACCGCGCCGTTCTATCTGACCAAGCTGCTGTTGCCCCACTTCGCCCCGGCGCGTCGGTGATCAACATTGCCTCCTCCCGGGACCGCATGAGCCAGCCCCAAACCGAAAGCTATACCGCCGCCAAGGGCGGGATTGCCGCCCTGACCCACGCCATGGCTGTGAGCCTTTCAAAATCTCTACTCTTTTATAGATGTTTTTTATAGATGTTTCATTCCTTCTGTCACGCCGTCCGAATGTGCATCGTTACCTGATTGGGACGCTCCGCGTTATCGTCCCAGGTATAAGCCATGTCGGATACAGCGCTTTTCAGCACTTTCAGGGGCAGCGCTTCGCCCTTCGCGGTCACGTCAAAGGCCGGGCCGTTGTAGCGCACGGTCAGAACCGCGCTTTCCTCGGCTTCCGAATATTCGATCACGGTTTGAATATCCGGCTGCGCAAGGGTGGGGATCAGCATTTGCTGCACCAGTTCTTCAAAAGCCAGTCGGACGCGGTGGGCCGTTTTGTAGGGGATTTGATTTTTATTGCAGTATTGGTCGATTTCGCCCGCCATGCCCAGGAAGTCGTAATCCCTGCTGTCGATATTCAATTCCAGAACCTTGAGCTTGCGGATGAAGCGGCGGGTGTTTTCTCTTTGCGGATGATCGAAAATCTGCTCAGGGCTGCCGTCCTCGTAAATGCCGCCCTCGTCCATGTAGAACACCCGGTTGGATATGGCTCGGGCGAAGTTCATTTCGTGGGTCACGATCATGAGGGTCTTGCCTGTTTTGGAAAGGTCACGGATGACCGCCTGCACTTCGCCTACCATGGTGGGGTCCAGAGCGCTGGTGGGCTCGTCCAGCAGGATGATATCCGGGTCCATGGCTAAGGTGCGGGCGATGGCGATGCGCTGC
>JAFWQM010000073.1 GCA_017509065.1 Clostridia bacterium | reverse complement strand
GATGCAGGCGCTGATTGCTGAAATCCACATTCATGAGCAGCCGCAGTCAAACGGGCAGTGGCTCAAATCCATCAAATTCAGGCTTCCGATCATTGATGGAGACACTTCTATAATTTTGGACAAATGTGATGGTGTCGAGACGGTATGTTTATTGTCCAAACTTGAAAATCGACCTACTATCGAAGTGAAGCTGAACATGAGTGAGCTTGATCTGACGAAGGCGGAGAAGAAAGCGACGTCCTGGAAGATCAGGAATTACGGCACTGCTGCTGTTAAACCCGATGTATAGCGGATATATCCTGTCCATGGAGAAGAGGAAAGATACTGATATTAGCAGAAACACAATAAACTGATCAGAGGTCATTTCAAATGAGTGCGGAACTAAAGATGAGCACATATTCCAAGGTCTATAATTGGTTTACCTGGATCCATATCGATTCTTACAAGGGATTGGTTCGGATCGGTGCGCTGTTCTCCTTTTTCATCAAGCTGCTTTCTCCTTCACAATATAAAAAATATCACAACGAGTACACCGCTTATTTGAGCAAAACGGAAATCCAATATGATCCCAAAGAGTTCAAAGCCATCATAGCCTGCACCCTTATCTACGGCGTCGCTGTAAAAGAGTACTTTCTTTATCAGTTCGCCATACTGAACGACAAAGGCCGAAGGGAATATATCACCGAAAGAAATAGGTACAACATTTATCCGTACTTCAACGGTGCAAAAAAGCGCAGAGAGATGCAGGACAAGTACAATGCCTATCTTGCGCTGAAAAAGTTCTATAAGCGGGAAGCCATGTACATCGGGGAAGACACCTCCGGAGCGGAGATAGAAGCGTTTTTTGCTGAAAGAGATTCCGCCATCCTAAAACCCAACGCTTCCGGAGTCGGAAAAGGAGTCGAGATCTTCCGTCTGTCCGATTACGAAGACCGGAAAACCGCCTTTGCCTATCTGATGTCCAAAGAAAACTACATTATGGAAGAACTGATCCGTCAGACCGGCCTGATGCGATCGCTTCACCCCCAGTCGGTCAACACGGTGCGCGTGTATGCCTGTCGGCTGAAAACAGGAGTCCGGATCTTCGGATGTCATCTGAGAACGGGCATCGGCGGATCGGTCGTGGACAACGCCGGTCAGGGAGGCGTCGTAATCTCCGTCAACGACGACGGGATCGCATGGACAAGCGGCATGGATGAGTTCGGCCATACCTATGTTTATCATCCCGATTCTCACGTTTTCATCCCCGGCATGATCATGCCGGAATGGGAACGGGCAAAGCAGTTGGTGGAAGACGCCATGCAGGTTTTTCCAGATATCCGTTTTGTGGGCTGGGACATAGCTTATTCCGACCGCGGATGGGTCATCGTCGAAGCGAACGACAACGGTCAGTTTTACGGTTACCAGATCCCCCATCACATGGGAGTATACAAGCAGATGATGTCCTTTGTTCAAGAGCTTTGAGCACGAAATTGCCATCATGAAAAAGGAGCAGAGACAGAAAATGGACGGAATCACGACCGAGGAACGGGATCTGCGGAGAAAACGCCTTGCTGTGATCGGCGGTAGTACAATAAGGGAAGAAGTGGATTTCTGCGCCGAAAAGTACGGATTTGACGTAATCTATTTCAAATTTTCCAAATCCTCTGTTTCAGATCTTTTGTTTTATATTTTGAACAAGACCGTGCCCCGGTTAACGGAATACCTGATGAAAGCCCGCCGCATCGACGGGATTTTACTGATAACGGCTGAGCGGATCATAAGAAGAAACATCCCCTGGCTGAGCCGTTCGGGGTATTTTTTCTATGTCACTCAGCCCCAGTGGGATGTCCTGATGGATAAACGCCGCTTCGGAGAATTCGCCGCCCAGTTCGGTCTTCCCGGCATACCGGAGTACCGGATCGATCCCGCTTCCCTCGGGCTTGCGGAAGGAACGGTGTTCCCTGTCGTGATCAAGCCCGCAAAGGGCAGTGGTTCATCGGGCATAAAGATCTGTCATAACCTCGAAGAACTGAACAAGGAGCTGTCCGGTTCCCGCGGAAAGCTCCCAATCTGCCAAAAGTATCTTGAGGGGCCTTATTTTCAGTTTGAGATCTGGATCCAGGACGGCAAAGCCTTTTTCCCGTATGTTAAGGACCGGGTCTTTTATCCCTCCGTCGACAACGGTCCACCCCAGCCCTTTATTGATTTCTATCCCTCCGTCAACCGGGAACTCGTGGCCTCCTGTTTGTTTGACAAAATCGAAAAAGTCATGGATTCCCTGAATGTCAAAAATGGCTCCTGCATGTTCCAGGGGATCATCGATCATGGGACGCCGTATATCATGGACACCGCTTTCCGTGTCAGTGGCGGGCTGGATTATAAGGTCGTGCGGAAGGAGACGGACATCGATCTCATTGAAGCTCACATCCTTTATGCTCTGAGGAAGCATTTCGGCAATGATTTCAGCAGGCTGGAAGAACCGTATCATCAAGCCTATGCCACTTTATGTGTCGGTCTAAAAAACGGCACCATTTCCAAAATCGAAGGGGTGGACGAGATCAGGAAAAAGCCGTATGTATTCAATCTTCATCAGTACTATGATATCGGCCATCGGGTGACAACCTCTGGCTTGTTTTCCCAAACCGGGATCCGTGTATTTTTGATGGATACCGACAGAGAAAAACTGAAGGCCGATATAAAGGATGTGCTGATAATCCTGCGGATCGACGATAAGGCAGGCCGCTCCCTGCTACTGGATTATCCGGAGTTCTGAAGAGGGCGTACCTGTTCATAGGCATGATCTGGGATATCAGCGCCTCGCTCGCAGAGGCTGAACCTGTCTCCGACACTCTCATAAAAATATCCCGTTTGCTTCACGATATTGCCGATGATCCGCAGTTCGCCCAAATCGTAGAATATTAGGAACCGTCAGTGAGTTTAGATCGAATCTGGATACGACGCTCAATTTATTTCTGATAACAGTTTGCCTGATAGAGTTGATTCTGGTACTCGATATTCTATCGTGACTTATTATCTGGATCACCATCGTTGCACTGATCAAAATGATCAATATCATATCCGGAAATGTGATGTTCAAAGAGTTTGTGGCTGTACATATCGTGATGAATAAGGCCATTCCCTGAAAGCAAGGCTGAAGGGTGAAATAGCATAGCTGGTGCAATTCATATATGGCGTATGCGTTCCAGCTATGCAAATCAGCAAATAGGGCTTTATCTTATTATCTTGTTTCTGAAAGCCTTACGCGAAGAAGGTCTCCTGTTTTTACAGTTAATCCAATGCTTTCCGGCCATTCCTGCAGCCCGGGCATTTGAATGAGGTATCGGCATCGCCATAGCCCGTCATACTGAGATACCCACGGCATATTTTCATAAATGGAATCCATTTCCGCGTATTCAACCGGGATACCCTGCGCGTCTGTCAGATCCATAGGCCCATATTTCTGCACCAGCGCTTTGGCTGCTTCCTTTGTATTTTCTTTTGGGTTGAGAAATACGTCCACATTTGTGGTCAGCGGGGAAAGCCGGAACTGATTGACGCTTACCATGCAATCGTCCAACAGAATGTCTTCTGTATCAGAAAAGTCATAAACCTGCCGGATACCGGCATCAAACCGGAAAGCCACTGTGAATCGCGCCGTTTCGGTCAAGTGATCAAAGCCTTCTTCCGTTGGATCGATCCATTCCGTCACTTCCATGAACCCGCCGATAACGGAATATCCCTCCTGGAACCATATTTGTGGATCAAGGGCGTCCTGATCCGCGAGCACGGAGTTTTGGAAGCTCAAATATGTGTCGAGCACATCCTGAATTTCCTCTTGCTGCTCCGGAGCGCAATCTTCCATGCGGAAAATCAGATCATCCGGATCAGGTACGATGGCAAACGCCTTCATTGGCCTGTACACGATGAATGTCATTTCGCAAGTCACTTCTCCCTCCAATTCTCCGGGAATACGCTGGCTCCACCCGCCACAGACGACGGGGTTGCGCTGCACAGGCAAAACGTCCAATCGTGCGCTGGGCACCAGGGTTGGCTTTGCGTCGTTCGCCATGAATTCTTCCAGCGATACTTTCTCTCCGTTCACCAGGAAACGCGGCTCCATGGCCACCAGCGCAGGCAAAGCAGGATCGTCATTCTCAACTGTATAAGAGAAGGAAAACCTTTCCCCATCGTATATCAGGCTGTCCATGCGGACGGTGATATGATCGGCGGCGTTTTCACCGCTGATTTTTTGTACGCTGGACATCAAAGGCGCACCCGGATCGAGCTGTGCGCCCAGCAGCCAATTCAGAATAGCCGGGTGGGATACGGCATAAGCAACCGCCATACCGATCAGGAGAATACCCGCAATTAAGGCGATTGCAATTTTTCCGGACATGCCGCAAAACGTCCAACCATTCGCCCTATGCCGTCTGACAGGAGCGTCAGTCCGGACAGATTGAACGGTTTGCAAAACCGTCTGTCGGAACGCTTCCGGCACGGGCTTATATGCGCTTCTCAGATTCAACTGTTCCCAATTACGCTTCATCTTCTTTCAGCTCCTTCCTCAGCCGGCTTTTTCCCTGCCGAAGCCGGCTCTGCACCGTCGTGACAGGAATGTGAAGCACGCGGCTGATTTCCTGATGCGTCAGGTTTTCGGAATAACAGAGCATCAGCGGCACCCGCAGCTTTTCCGGCAATCTGCTGAGCGCTTCGGATAAAGCAAAATCCGGAAACGCTTCCGAAGGCTCAAGCAATATATTCAGCGGCGCAGTCCGTTTCCGCTTCCGCAGAATATCATGACTGGCATTGATCAGAATCCGCACCAGCCAGGTGCGAAAGTATTTCTTGTTTTTCAGTTGACCCCTTCTTGCCCAGGCTTTCAGCAGCGCGTCCTGTACGGCATCCTGACAATCCGCGTCATTTCGCAGAATCGTATAGGCGACCCGGTACAGCATCCCGACGCAGGCCGCCGCTTCTTTTTCAAAGAACTCCTGCTCCAAGGCTTTCGCCTCCTTCTGTAACGTTACACCTATTAGACGCTCTCATTTTATCATTTTGGACTAAAGTGTTTTTGGGAATGTTTACATGCGGCAAAGTTTTTCACAATAACAGATATATCAAAAAACACCCCTCACGTTCATGGGGCGCGAGGAGTGTCTTTTCGTAATTTTATTTCAGCTCAAACGGCGCGAGCGGCAGGCCGTTTTCACCGAACAGGCGGACGATGGCGAAGTCTGTCCAGGCGTACCGGGCGGCGATGGGACACGGCACGGCGGGAGAAGAAAGGACGATCCGGTTCTCCTCCAAGCGCACGTCCGCAGGCTGGAACACGCCGCCTTTCCCGGCGATTTCCATCAGGTATTCCCCGCTGCCGCAGTCTGTGACAGGCGCGGAAAGGGCAATAACCAGCGCGCTGCCCTGCCGGTATTTGCCGATGGCGAAGGGGGACAGCCTCGCTTCTTCATGATAGACCGTGTCCAGGGCGGCTTCAAACAGCCTTTCTCCCACCACGCGCTTGTTGGTGGGATGGATATTGTCGAATTCGCCTTCGTCGATCAGAACGGCCAGGCCGGTGTTCCGCACGTTGCGCCATACCTTTTCCTGCGCCAGACGCAGGGCGGGCCAGAGCTTGCTGTCTTCCGTGGCGGCTCCGTCCATCCACATGGGCAGCTGCACGTTCAGGAAGGGCAATTCCGCGTCCATGAACAGCTCCCGAAGCTGGAAAATGAAGGATGTCAGCAGCGCGTCATATTGCTTTGTGCGCCAGGAATCTTCTTCGCCCTGGTAGAACAGGACGCCCGTCAGCGTGGCGGGGACGACCCTTTCCAGCATGGTATGGTACAGCCCCGCCGGGCGGAACGGCGAGCCCTCGCCCACCGGCGGAGTCCAGGGCGGACAGGGGCCGATGATGGCATTCAGGTCTTTGTTGGTATATTCGGGATGCTCCGTCTTCAGCGCTAAGGCCTTCTCGCCCCATGCATTCTGGCTGCTGAAGAACGCGTTTTCTTCCTCCAGGTACTGCTCCATGGTCTTGCCCGCGCAGCTTTCCTGATACTCTTTCAGGTAGCGCTGGCCTTCGGCGGTCAGGCCCAGCGTTTCCTCGCTCATCCAGCAGGTGATGGACGTGCCGCCCCAGTAGCAGTCGATGATGCCGACGGGAACGCGAAGATTGCTTTGCAGTTTCATGGCGAAGAAGTAAGCTGCGGCGCTCATATTATGCGCCGTACCTGGAGCCACTGCCGTCCAGCGGGCGGCCCGGTTCGCTTCCTCGGCCTCCGAGATGAAGCGGGCGAACTTGGGCACGTTGAAATACCGCACCTGGGGATTGCGGTGGACTGGAATCAACTGCTTGCCTTCGTCGGCGTACTGCAGCTCCAGTTCCATATTGCTCTGGCCCCCGGCCAGATACACTTCGCCGATGGCGATATCGCAGCAGATCGTTTTGTCCTGCCCGTCCGTCACCGTCAGGACGCAGCCCATCTGGGCCTCCTGCGGCGGCAGATAAAAGCAGAAGCGGCCGTTCTGAATCACCGTTTCGTCCTGGCAGAGGGTCTTTCCTCCTTCGTCCAGCAGCACGGCGGAGAGCGCAAGACCTTCCTCGCCCGTGCCAAACACCCGGATTTCCTTTTTTCTGCACAGCACCGCCCCGTCGGTAAACAGGGAAGCAAGCTGAAATCGAGCCATCATAGGTGTTCCTCCGTCTGTCAGTTCACGCGCAGCGTAACGATGCTGGTATACACGCTTCCGGCGCTGTTCGTCACTTTGCACCTGTATTTGTATCCGTTGTGGCGCGCGGCGGCGGTCAGTTTATAGGTGGCTGATGTGCCGTTATTTGCCACCTCGGTCCAGGTGGTTTCTCCGGGCTTCTGGTAGTACCACTGATAGCTCGTCGCGCCGGTGGCGGTCACTTTGAAGGTGGCGGTCCTGCCCGCTGTCACGGTCACGCTGGAAGGCTGGCTTGTGATAACGGGTTTGAGGTTCAGCGTCAGGGTGGCGGTTTCCGACCAGACGCTGCCCGCGCTGTTGGATACCAGGCAGCAGTATTTGTATCCGTTATGCCGCGCCTCAGTGGTCAGGGTGTAGGAAGCGGAAGTGCCGTTATTGTTGACTTCGTTCCACGCGGTTTCGCCCGGCTTCTTATAATACCACTGGTAGCTCGTCGCGCCGGTGGCAACTACCTTGAACGTCGCCTTCGCGCCTTCATTTACCTTCTTATTGACGGGCTGGGTCGTGATGACGGGTTTGAGATTCAGCGTCAGCGTTGCGGTTTCCGACCAGACGCTGCCCGAATTGTTGGATACCAGGCAGCAGTATTTATATCCGTTATGCCGCGCAGCAGTGGTCAGGGTGTAGGAAGCGGAAGTGCCGTTGGTGCTTACCTCATTCCAAATGGATTCGCCGGGTTTCTTGTAATACCACTGGTAGTTCGTCGCGCCGGTGGCAACTACCTTGAACGTCACCTTCGCGCCTTCGTTCACCTTTTTGCTGACCGGCTGGGTGGTGATGGTGGGAACTGCGGAGGATGCTACTGTCAGGGTAACGGTGTTTGAATAAACAGCCCCCACGCTGTTGGAGACCTTGACGCGATACTTATAACCGTTGTGCCGCGCCTCTGTGGTCAGGGTATAGGTAGCCGAAGTGCCGTTAGTTTTCACCGCGTTCCAGGTGCTTTCTCCCGGCTTCCTGTAATACCACTGGTATGCTGTCGCGCCGGTGGCGACCACCTTGAACGTCGCCTTCGCGCCTTGATTCACCGTCTTGTTGGCGGGCTGGGTCGTGATGACGGGTTTGAGATTCACCGTCAGGGTAACGGTGTTTGAATAAACAGCCCCAACGCTGTTGGACACTTTGACGCGGTACTGGTATCCGTTGTGCCGCGCCTCAGTGGTCAGGGTATAGGCAGCGGAAGTGCCGTTATTTTTCACCGCAGTCCAGGTGCTATCTCCCGGTTTCTTGTAATACCACTGGTATGCTGTTGCGCCGGTGGCGACCACCTTGAAGGTCGCCTTTGCGCCTTCATTCACCTTTTTGCTGGCTGGCTGGGTGGTGATGGTGGGCTTTACGCCGGATGTCACGGTCAGGGTGACAGTGTTCGAGTAAACAGAACCCACGTCGTTGGAAACCTTGACGCGATATTTATAACCGTTGTGCCGCGCCTCTGTGGTCAGGGTATAAGAAGCGGAAGTGCCGTTATTGCTTACCGCGTTCCAGGTGGTTTCTCCCGGTTTCATGTAATACCACTGGTATTTTGTTGCGTCGGTGGCAACTACCTTGAACGTCGCTTTCTCGCCTTGATTCACCGTCTTGCTTGCTGGCTGGGTCGTGATGACGGGCTTAAGATTCAGCGTCAGGGTAACGGTGTTTGAATAAACAGAACCCACGCTGTTGGACACTTTGACGCGGTACTGGTATCCGTTGTGCCGCGCCTCAGTGGTCAGGGTATAAGATGCAGAGGTACCGTTATTGCTCACCGCGTTCCAGGTGGTTCCTCCCGGTTTCTTGTAATACCACTGGTATGCTGTCGCGCCTGAGGCGACTACCTTGAAAGTGACTTTTGCGCCTTCATTCACCTTTTTATTGACCGGCTGGGTGGTGATGGTGGGTTTCGAGCCGGATGTCACGGTCAGGGTGACGGTGTTTGACCAGACATACCCCGCGCTGTTGGACACCTTGACGCGGTACTTGTATCCGTTGTGGTGAGTCGCCGCGGTCAGGGTCAGGGTCGCCGCGGTTCCGCTATTGCTCACCAGATACCAGGTGCTGTCATCCGGCTTCTGGTAATGCCACTGATATCTCAGATCATCGCCGCTGGCGACTACCTTGAACGTCGCCTTATCGCCCACATTCACCGTCTTGCTGGTCGGCTGGGTGGTGATGGTTGGTTTTTTGAAGGTGACTACATTCACATAGATGCCGTTCGCCCTGGCATATTGATACGCAGCGGAGTCCGCTGTGCAATTGATGGCCAGATCGCCGCTGCAGAAATAGAAAACATCGGAGCCAAAGCTGGTTACGCTGTCCGGAATGGTGATAAGCGTCATGCTTTGGCATGATTTGAAAGCCAAGTCGTCGATCCTGGTCACGCTGGGCGGAACCGTGACGGACTTCAGGCTTTTGCACCAGCAGAAAGTTTCCTGCTGAATTTTTGTCAGGCTGTCAGAAAGCCGGATGCTGCTTAAGTTCTCGCACCAACGGAAAGCATTCTTGCCAAGGGTGGTCACGCTGTCCGGAATCGTGAAGCTCGTCAGGCCCTTGCACCATTCAAAAGCGTTGTCACCGATTGTCTTTACGCTGCTGGGAAGCCGGATGGACGGCAGATTGCCGCACCAGCTGAAAGCGTAGCTGCCGATACTGGTCACGGTGTTCGGGATGGACACGCTTTCCAGCCCGCCGCAGCAGTCGAACGTTCTATCCCCGATTTTCTTCACGCCGTTCGGGATGGTCATGCTGGTCAGGCCGCCGCAGTTCTTGAACGCTTCGTCGCCGATACTGGTCACGGTGCTGGGAATCGTAAAGCTGGTCAGGCCGCTGCAGTCTTTGAACGCGCCTTTGCCGATGGTGATCAGGCTGCTCGGCAGCGTGAGGCTTGTCAGGCTGCTGAATCCCTCGAAAGCGTAATCGTCGATTTTTGTCATGCTGTTCGGGAGCTTCAGGGTTTTCAGGCTTGAGCAGCCCTTAAAAACCCCGCCGCCCATACTGCTCACGCTGTCCGGGATATTGATACTCGTAAGGCTCGAGCAATTCCAGAAAGCGGAGCCGCCGATGGTTTTCAGCCCGCTCGGGAGCTTGATGCTCGTAAGGCTCGTGCAGTCCTGGAAAGCGCACATTTCGATGGTGGTCAGGCTGGCCGGAAGCGTGATGTCCGTCAGACTTGTGCACTTCACGAAGGCATGATCGCCGATGGTGGTCACGTTGCCCTTGAATGTAACGCTCGTCAGGCTGCCGCACTCCTGGAACAGATTATTGGAAATGACGGTAACGCCGCTCGGGATCGTGACGCTCGTCAGGCTGCCGCAGTACCGGAATGCGCTTCCGCCGATAGAAGTGACGCTGCTGGGGATTTGTATGCTGCTCAAATTGCCGCAGCCGGTAAAAGCCGCGCCACCGATCGCGGTGATGCTGCTGGGAATGGTGATGGACGACAGGCTGTGGCAGTCGGCAAAAGCCAGCGTTTCGATCCTTTTCAGACCGGAGGACAGCTTAACGGTCGTCAGGCCGTCGCATCCGCTGAAGGCGGATTCTCCCATGACCGTCACGCTGTTCGGCAGCGTGATGCTCGGAAGATTCCTGCAATAGTCGAAGGCCTGTTTCGCAATCGTCTGCACGCCGTTCTGAATCGTGACTTCCGTCAGACCGACGCAGCTGTTGAAGGAGGCTTCGCCGATGACGTTCACGGTGCCAGGAATCGTGATGCTGGTCAGGCCGCAGGCGCCGAAGGCGGATAAGCCGATTTCCCTTACGCTGCTCGGGATTACGATCGACCGGAGGCAGGAGCAGCCATAGAAAAGATTCTGCCTGATTTCACTCAAATTGCTGGAGAGCCTGATGCTCGACAGGCTGGTGCAGTGGTCGAAAGCGTACTGGCCGATGGTAGTCACGGTATTCGCGATCCTGACAGTCGTCAGGTTGCCGCAATAACAGAACGCGAACTCGCCAATGCCGGTCACGCCTTCCTGAACCAGGACTTCGTACACGGACCCCTTGTCCCATGGCGGCGGATTGAAAGAGCCGTCGTCATAGTTGTTCATGCTGCCGGAGCCTGAAATGGTCAGCAGCCCGCTGTCATCCAGCCTCCAGGACACATTGCTGCCGCAGGTGCCGCTCGACGCCGCACTTGCCAGCACAGGAAGCGCCAGGGCGATGAACACCAGCAGAATCAAAAACAGATACCGTTTTTTCATTGCGTGTTCCTCCTTGTATAGGTAAATAGGGTGCCGTCCCAAAAGGCTTCCCCTCAAGGGGAAGGCTTTTGGCTGGTTCCCTTATTCACACATCAAAGTTACTGATTTTTCCCTAAAGTTGACAAATTTACCTTACACAAGAAAAGACGCTCTGTCAGTCATCACAATCGAAAATCGCCTTTTTCGCGATGCGGTCGGCGTATTCGTTTTTCCACTGGTGGTGCGGAGCGGAGGCGTCGTAGGCGGGCAGGGCTTCCTTGTCCATGTCCATCACGATCATCAGGTCATAGCGGTTGGCCCGGTCGGAATTGGACAGCTTCACGTCCACGCCGTGAACGCCGGGGATGGAAAGGGTTTCATCGAAGATTGTCTTTACCGGCGCGGCCAGGGCCTTTACATCCGTGCCTTCCGTAAACTTCACAATGATATGATGCTTCATGCGCTCACTCCTCAGCGGCGGCCGAGCTCGGTGTCATCGGCGGTCGTCTTGCTGTTGTCCTTGATGTAGTCGATGATCTCGTCCAGATAACCGAACGCCAGGCCCACATAGCTGTCCGCAGCGCCGTAGAAGACGGCGATTTTGCCGGAAGCCGGGTCGTGCAGGGTGGCGCAGGGGAAGGTGACGTTGGGCACGAAGCCGCGCTCCTCGAACCATTCTTCGGGGGTGAGCAGGTAATTCTGGCAGCGGTACAAAACCTTGGAGGGCTCGTCGATGTCCAGGATGGCCCCGCCGATGGAATACACATAGCCGTTGCAGGTCTGCGTCACGCCGTGGTAGAACAAAAGCCACCCTTCGCTGGTCTCGATAGGAGCCGCGCCGCCGCCGATTTTCAGGCTCTCCCACCAGTTGTTGCCCCGGGCCATCACGTGGCGGTGTCTGCCCCAGAACTCCATGTCCGGGCTTTCACTGATGAAGATGTCGCCGAAGGGCGTGTGGCCGCTGTCGGAGGGGCGGCTCATCATCATGAAATTGCCGTGCACCTTACGGGGAAACAGCACTGCGTTGCGGTTGAAGGGAAGGAAGGGATTTTCGATGCGCACGAAATGCTTGAAGTCCTGGGTCTTCGCCACGCCGATGGCCGCGCCGTAGAAGTCCTGGCACCAGATGATGTAATAGGTGTCCTCCACCTTTACCAGGCGCGGGTCGTAGGCGTAGAAGGGCATGAAGGGCTTGCCCTCCTCGTCTACAAAGGGAATCTTGTTCGGCTCAAAGTCCCAGTGAATGGCGTCCTCGCTCCAGCCCAGGTAGATATATGGCACGCCGTTGGTCTGCTCGCCGCGGAACACGCCCACGAACTTCCCTTCGTAGGGCATGACGGCGGAATTGAAAATGCGCGCAACGCCGGGCAGGGGATTGCGGCCGATGATGGGATTGTCCCTGTAGCGCCAGAGGGGGCTGTTGATGTGGCCTTCGGGTTTTTCCTGCCAGGGAACGTTAGGCAGCGCGGGGGCGATCATCTGATATTTACTCATGACGGATATTCCTTTCATTTTATGTTGTTTGATTCTCCACAATCAGCGGCAGATCGAGTTCAGCCAGGGTGGAGGGCAGCTGTTCTTCGTTGGGCACGTAGGGGTTTGCCAGCATCATGCAGCGCATGCCCGCCAGCCGCGCGCCTTCCTCGCCCGCCGGAGTGTTTTCGATCACCAGGCATTCCTTCGAGGGCATTTTCAGCTTTCGCGCTGCCGTTATATACACTTCCGGGTCGGGCTTGCCCTTTTCGATTTCCGTTCCGTCCACTACCACGTCGAACCAATGGTCGATGCGAAGCTGGCGCAGGATGCCGCCCGCGTTTTCGCTGGACGAGACCACCGCTGTTTTGACGCCCTTGTTTTTCAGCGCGATCACCGTTTCCAGCGCGCCGGGCAGCAGGCTTTCCTGGTCGAGCCGGTCGATCTGCTCGTTGAACAGGTCGTTTTTCCGCACGCTCAGGGCCCACATCTCCTGGGGGGTATAGCTCCGGTCCCGTCCCTGGAGCAGGATTTTTAAGCTGTCCATACGCTTCATGCCCACCATTTTCAAGTACAGCTCCGGCTGCAGGCTGATGCCCTGCTCATACGCCAGCTTCGACCAGGCGTGATAATGGCATTCGTCCGTGCACACCAGCACCCCGTCCAGATTAAAAATCACAGCTTGAATCAAGGTGTCTCTCCTCTCTGTGTCTATTTGGAATGTTCACCTGAAATCCTGTGACGATTTCTACCATATTATAGTATACCATCTTTTAGCGTGTTTGTACAGCAGAAAAAACCTTGCTTATCGGGTGTGGGTATGGTATAATTTTCAAAGGAAAAACGCCCCATTGACAGCGCGACGTTCAGAGGGAGGATGAAAGATGAAGTTCGGCTATTTCGACGACGCGGCGCGGGAGTACGTCATCACGACGCCCCGCACCCCTTATCCCTGGATCAACTACCTGGGCTGCGAGAACTTTTTCGGCATCATCAGCAACACCGCCGGCGGTTACTGCTTCTACCGGGACGCCCGGCTTCGGCGCATCACCCGCTACCGCTACAACAATATGCCTGTGGACAACGGCGGGCGCTACTTCTATATCAAGGACGGGGACACCGTGTGGAACCCCGGCTGGAAGCCCTGCAAGACCGAACTGGACGAATACTCCTGCCGCCACGGCATGGGGTATACGATCATCACCGGTAAAAAGAACGGCGTGAAGGCCAGCCAGCTTTCCTTCGTGCCCCTGGGCGTGAACGCCGAGGTGCACCAGATCACCCTGACCAACGAAACCGAGGGGCCCAAAGATATTATCCTGACCAGCTTCGTGGAGTTCTGCCTCTGGAACGCGCAGGACGACATGCTGAACTTCCAGCGCAACTTCTCTACCGGCGAGGTGGAGATCGAAAATGGCGTGATCTACCATAAGACCGAGTACCGCGAGCGCCGCAACCACTATTCCTTCTATGCCGTGAACGTGCCGGTGGACGGCTTTGACACCGACATGGAAACCTTCCTGGGCCTGTACAACGGCTTCGACGCGCCCAAGAGCGTGGTCACGGGCCAGATGGGCAACTCTGTCGCTTCCGGCTGGCAGCCCATGGCGGCGCACCAGATCAGGGTGCATCTCGGAGCGGGGGAGAGCAGGAAGTACAATTTCGTGCTCGGCTATGTGGAGCTGCCCAACGAGCAGAAGTTTACCGCTCCCGGCGTCATCAACAAGGCCCCGGCCAAGGAAATCATTTTCCGGCTGAACACCGATCAGGAAATCGCATATGCCTTCGACACGCTGAAAAAACACTGGGATAAGCTGCTCTCCGCCTACACCCTCACCACGCCCGACGAAAAGCTGGGCCGCATGGTGAACATCTGGAACCCCTACCAGTGCATGGTCACGTTCAACATGAGCCGCTCCACCTCCATGTTTGAAAGCGGCATCGGCCGCGGCATGGGTTTCCGGGATTCTTCCCAGGACCTGCTGGGCTTCGTGCACCAGATCCCCGAGCGCGCCCGGGAACGTATCCTGGACATTGCCGCCACCCAGTTCCGCGACGGCGGCTGCTACCATCAGTTCCAACCCCTGACCAAGAAGGGCAACAACGACATCGGCGGCGGCTTCAACGACGACCCGCTCTGGCTCATCGCTGGCACGGCGGCGTACATCAAGGAAACCGGTGACTTCGGTATCCTGGATGAGCCCACCCCCTACGACACCAACCCCGACGACTGCGGAACGCTGATGGAGCATCTGGAGGCGAGCTTCAAGCATGTGGTGAACAACCGCGGCCCCCACGGCCTGCCGCTCATCGGACGCGCGGACTGGAACGACTGCCTGAACCTGAACTGCTTCTCCGATACGCCGGACGAGAGCTTCCAGACCTTCTCCAACCCCAACGCGCCGGACGACCGCGTGGCCGAATCCGTGCTGATCGCGGGCATGTTCGTGGCCATCGGCCCCGAGCTGGTGGCGCTGGAAAAGCGCAAGGGATACATCGAAAAAGCGAACGACCACCAGCAGTTCATCGAAGAGATGGAACAGGCCATCCTGACCGCCGGCTGGGACGGGGAATGGTTCGTGCGCGCCTATGACGCCATGGGCAACAAGGTAGGCAGCCATGAGTGTGAGGATGGCAAGATCTTCATCGAATCCCAGGGCTACTGCGTGATGGCGGGCGTTGGCGTCAAGGATGGAAAGGCAGAACAGGCCCTCGCTTCCGTGGAAAAATACCTGGAGACCGAGCACGGCATCGTGCTGCTCCAGCCCGCTTATAAGGAATACCATCTCGAATTGGGCGAAGTGTCCTCCTATCCGCCTGGATACAAGGAAAACGCCGGCATCTTCTGCCACAACAACCCCTGGATCATCGCCGCCGAAACCGTGGTAGGCCACGGCGACCGGGCCTTTAATCTGTATAAGAAGATCGCTCCTGCCTACCGTGAGGAGATCAGCGATCTGCACAAGATGGAGCCCTACGTATACAGCCAGATGATCGCGGGCAAGGACGCGAAGAACTTCGGCCAGGCCAAGAACTCCTGGCTCACCGGCACCGCAGCCTGGAACTTCTATGTGATCAGCAACTATATCCTGGGCGTAAAGCCCGACTGGGACGGCCTGAAAATCGATCCCTGCATCCCGCATGACTGGGACGGCTACCAGGTCAGCCGCCGCTTCCGGGGCGCGACCTATGAGATCGACATTCAGAATCCCGATCACGTCTGCCGCGGCGTGAAATCCGTCATCGTGGACGGCGAAGCTATCGAGGGCAGCGTGCTGCCCGTGTTCAGCGACGGCAAAACCCACAAAGTCGCCGTTACGCTGGGATAAAAAATCAGCAAGGAATACGGAAATATACACTTTGAATCAAAACCACCGGCCCACCCGGTGGTTTTGATAATTCAGCGGCAAGCATTGGGAGGAATCGGCAATGAGCAAAATGGGGAGCGCTCTTCTGGTTTTCTGTATCATCGGCGGGATGGCTGTTTTCTTCATTGGTGTCGGCGTTTACGGCAGGATATGCCACCGGCGGCGGGAGGAGAAACAGACCGACCGGACCACCGGCGTGATCGTCGGCGTTCGCAAACACCGCAAAGGGGGAGGCCGCACCGCGGCTATTACCTACTGGCATCCCGTGATCCGTTACACCGCCGAGGGCAAAGAGTACGAGAGCGAATACCCGGTTGGCGAGCGCCTGGAAGAAAGCGTGGTGATCGGAAACACTGTGGATGTGTTCTATGATCCTTCCTGCCCCGACAGGTTTCACATTGCGGGCGACGACGCCGACGACCGCGCCGGGAAACACTGCATCGCGGGCGGACTCCTGGGCCTTGTCGGCGCTGCCGTGCTGGCGGTTCTGTATTATTTCCAGTAATTTGCAGGATGATAAAGACGGCAAAAAAAGCACCAGATTGATAATTTGGGTATTGCAATCTGTTTTTGGTTTTGCTATAATATTTTTCAGGAACATATCGTGATTCAAAACAAAGAACAGGTTGATTGTTTTTGCGCTCTGAAACCGGTTTCAAATGTTTTGTTTCAGATTCGTCTGTTTTCGGCGTTGGCGTCTCAGATGCGCCTTGCTCCGGGCGAATCGAGGGGAAAAACAAAAAGTTGGGAGGCGGACTATGACAACCATCAATCCAAGAAAACCGGCGCCATATTCCATGAAAGGAGCGCTGTCAAAGAAGCTGTTCAATTCCAAGACGCTGATTTTGATGTGCGTTCCGGCGATCATCTACTTCATCGCGTTCAGTTACGCCCCCCTGCCGGGCATCTACGTGGCATTCGTGAACTATAACTACCGCAAGGGCATCTTCGGCAGTCCGTTCGTGGGCCTGAAAAACTTCGACTTCGTGGCCAAGTCCGGCAAGCTGTGGACGCTGACGCAGAACACCATCCTGTTCAACCTGGCGTTCATCCTGCTGGACAACCTGCTGGCGGTAACGGTGGCTATCCTGCTGAAGGAAATCCAATCCAAGTCCTTCCGCAAGGTGAGCCAGACCATGATGTTCCTGCCCTACTTCATCTCCCAGGTATTGGTGGGCCTGCTGGTGTTCAGCCTGCTGAACTCCGACACCGGCTTCCTGAACGTGGTGCTCAAATCCCTGGGGGCGGAGCCGCTGCGATTGTATAAGACGGGCGACCCATGGCCGTTCATCATTATATTGGTGCACCTGTGGCAGAAAACGGGCTATAACTCAGTTGTGTACTTCGCCGCCATCATGGGCATCGACGACTCCATCATCGAGGCGTCCATGATCGACGGCGCGAACGGCTGGCAGAAGATCCGCTACATCATCCTGCCGTCCTTAAAGCCCACCGTCGTCATCCTGCTGCTGTTCGCGCTGGGCGGCATTGTGAAGGGCGACTTCGGCCTGTTCTGGAACCTGGTGGGCCGCAACCCCATCCTGTACCAGAAAGTGGACATCATCGAAATGTTCGTGTACCGCGCCACGGTGTCCGACTTCAACTTCTCCACCGCCTCCGCTGTGGGCCTCTACCAGTCCCTGATCGGCTTTATCCTGGTGCTGACGGTCAACGCCATCGTAAAGAAGATCGAGCCGGACTATTCTCTGTTCTGAGGGGGTGGGAAGAATGGCAAAGAATAAAGACGGCATGACGGAAAGCACCGGCAAAATCAAGCTGACGACCTCCGACTATGTGATTCGCGGCATCGGCTACTTCTTCATCACCATTTTCGCCATCGCAAGCATCCTGCCCTTCCTGATCATCCTGGGCACCTCCTTTGAAACGGAGGACAACATCATCACCAAAGGCGTGACGCTGTTCCCCCGGGAGTTTACCACCGCGGCCTATGAGCTGGTGATCAAGGGCGGCACCATCTGGCAGTCCTACTGCCTGACCATCGTGATGACTTCCATCGGCACCTCCATCGGCCTGTTCATCTGCGCCATGACGGGCTACGCCCTGCAGCGCAAGGACTTCCCCTTCCGCAACGGCATTTCCTTCTTCGTTTACTTCACCAGTCTGTTCCAGGCCGGTCTGGCGCCGTACTACCTGCTGATGACTCAGACCTACCACCTGAACAACTCCTATCTTGCGGTGCTGCTGCCGCTGATGGTGTCAAGCTGGCTCATCATCCTGATGAAGAACTTCGCCAAGTCCATCCCGCATGAACTGACCGAATCTGGAAAGATCGACGGCGCGGGAGACTTCAAAATCTTCACTTCCATCATCCTGCCCATGCTCAAGCCCGGCCTGGCGACGGTTGGCCTGTTCCTGGCCCTGGGGTATTGGAACGAATGGTATCAGTCCTCCCTGTTCCTCCAGAATAAGACCGTGCTGCCCCTGCAGTACAGCCTGTATAAGATCATCAACGAGGCCCAGTCTCTTAAAAACTCCGTGGCCAGCCAATACATCACGGTGGACAGCCTGCCTTCCGAATCCCTGAAGATGGCCACCGCTATGATGGCGACCGGTCCCATCATCTTCCTGTATCCCTTCGTGCAGCGCTACTTCATCGGCGGCATCACCGTCGGCGCGGTCAAAGGATGAACCGCCGATTGCCGCCTATGGACGAAGCTCAAATGGCCGCCTGTGACGGAAATACCATTTGAGCTGAGATCAACCGAAAAGGAGCAATCTGTCCATGAAGGACAGTTGCGACTATTGAGGTTGCGGACACAACAAATCGGCGGTGAAATCAGCCGAAACAAGCGATCTGCCCATGAAGGGCAGTCGCGCCGATTGAGGCTGCGGATGCTATGATTCCGTTCCCAAGGGCCGTATGCCCTAAAAATAAAAGGAGGAAACAAAATGAAAAAAATCCTTGCTCTGCTTCTGGCTGCGATGATGGTTCTCAGCCTGTGCGCGGTGTCCTTCGCGGAAGAAATTTCCGTGGCGAACGCGGAAGACGTATGGGCCAAGACCTGGGCTGACGTTGACACCTCAAAGCACGTGGTGATCAACTACATGACCACCGGTGACGCCCCCAAGACCGGCGCGAATGCCGAAATGCTGGAAAAGCTCAACGCGATCCTGACTGAAAAGGTCAACGCCGAGCTGAACATCGTCTGGATCTCCTGGACGGATTATCTGGCTAACTATAACCTGCGCATCGCCTCCATGGACGGCTCCATCGACCTGATCGGTTCTTCCACCGACTGGCTGGATGCCTGGCCCAATGCCAAGCGCGGCGGCTTCCTGGAGCTGGACACCGATATGCTGGCCAAGTATGCGCCTGTCACCTATGCCACTGTTCCTCAGGATCACTGGGCTGTTTGCACCTATGAAGGCGACATTTACTTCATCCCCGAGGACAATTACTCCCAGTGGACCAACCACGGCTTCGCCTATCGTCTCGACTGGGCCAAGGAAGCCGGGCTGGAAAACGGCTGCCAGACCTGGGCTGACCTGACCACCTATGTGAAGTACGTCAAGGAAGCCTATGGCGACCAGCTGATCGCCCTGTGGGATACCGACGGAACCGCTTATCCCGCCGGCGGCTATATCTGCTCCTTCGCCAAGTGGCGCTCCATCGACGGCCTGGCCAGCGGCGCTATCTGGGGCGGCTACCTGGATGATCCGTACAAGATCAACTGCCTGTATCTGGAAGAAACCGACCGCCTTGTGGAATATGCCAAGCTCATGAAGGAATGGGACGAAATCGGCGTATGGCCCACCGACGTGCTCTCCAACACCGGCGCTGACAACCGCCTCGAATTCCGTCAGGGCAAGACCGCTCTGGAACAGCATCATACCCAGACCTGGACCGGCCTGGTTTCTCCCAAGGCCAGCACTGACAACACCATGTACCTGAACGATGAAGACTGCGACGTGGGCTTCTACTACTGGGGCAAGGAAGCCGGCTACGTGACCCGCGACCTGGTGACCCATGGCGTGGCCGCCATCTCCGCCGCTTCCGCGAATCCCGAGCGCACCCTGATGGTCTATGACCTGCTGCGCAACGACAAGGAATGCTACGATCTGTTCAACTACGGTCTGGAAGGCCGCAGCTACGCCCTGGATGAGAACGGCTATCGCTACACCCCCGACACCTATGTGGCCGACAATGACGGCATCTCCACCAACTGGTGGTGGGGCCGCAACGACGACCTTGAAATCCCCTCCGCCGCCATGAACTGGGACGCCATCAACGCCCTGTATGACGAATACAATGCCATCGCCGTGATGTATCCCTACGAAGCCTTCGTGTTCGACAACACCATGGTGCAGAGCTACATCAACCAGTGCAACGAAACCTACAACACCTACATGAAGCTGATCTGCTTCGGCCAGTATGACAAGACCCCCGAAGAGATCGTGGCTGAATTCCAGGATGCCCTGCGCGCCGCCGGCGTGGACCTGGTCACCGAAGAACTGCAGGCCCAGATCAATGCCACCTACGGCAAATAATCCGTTTCCAAACAAATGACCCGAGGGGGAGAATGCCTGTAAGCGCACCGCGCGGAGGGGCGTTCTCCCTCTTTCGTTTCAGGTGCCGCGGTAGATGTGATTTAAAAGACACTTTGAATCGGTGAGAGAACAGAGTGCAGAGTACAGATTATTGCTCGCCCAACTAAATCATGAATTATCTGCGGGCGATAAATCGGTCCATCCTGCGTCACTCAACCTTGAAATATCCTTCGGCCCTGGGCTGCCGCCCGGCCTCCGCTAAAAACAATCCACCGGATTGTTTTTCG
>JAFWQM010000072.1 GCA_017509065.1 Clostridia bacterium | reverse complement strand
CGAGATGGTCAAACGTGGCGAAGCCAACTGTATCATCGTAAAAGACCTGTCCCGCCTGGGACGCGAATCTATTGAAACGGGCCGGTACATTCGCCGGTTCTTCCCGGCGTACAATGTCCGGTTCATCGCCATCAACGATCACTTCGACACCCTCCAGGAAGACGGGGACGATCTGACTGTTTCCGTGAAAAACATCATGAACGAGGCGTATAGCCGGGATATATCCATCAAAACCCGCAGCGCCTTGGAGGCCAAACGGAAAAACGGCGATTATGTAGGCGCTTTCCCCATATACGGTTATATCAAAACAGGCTATCAGCACAAGAAATTGCAGATCGACCCATTTGCCGCCAATGTGGTCAAAGAGATTTTTCGCAAGCGGCTGGAAGGATACAGCGCTCTTCATATCGCGGAGGAGCTCAATCAGATGGGTGTGCTGTCTCCCATGGCTTATAAGAAAGCGGAAGGCCAACCCTACGCCAAGGGTGGATACGGAGATCAGAAAGACTGCAAATGGTCGGCCACCACGGTGCTGCGCATTTTACAGGATGAAACCTATACCGGCACCCTGGTCCAGGGCCGGGAATCCACGCCGCATTTCAAAATTAAAGTCCGGCAGGCTAAGCCCTCCTCTGAATGGCTGCGAGTAGAAAACGCCCATGAGGCCATTGTCAGCTGCCATGACTTTGATTTGGTGCAGCGGCTGAAAAATATAGATACCCGTACTTCCCCCAAATCAGACGCCGCCTATATTTTTTCCGGCGTCCTGATCTGCGGCTGCTGCGGCGGAAAGATGACGCGGAAAACTGTTCGGTACAAGGGAGAAGAATACTTCTATTATTATTGCCGCACCGGAAAGAAGAACGGATGCGACGCGGGCACCATGATCAAAGAAGTCGATTTGATTCACTGCGTGCAGGAGAGCCTGCGTGGACAGATTGAAAACGTCGCTTCCCTGGAAGATGTACTGACCAGCTTCAGCCAGGAACGCATCAATAAGGCGCTGATCCATGAATATCAGGAGCATATCGAACAATGCAGCCGCCAGTTGGAAGAAATCAATCAATATAAAATGGGCTTGTATGAAAACCTGGTCAACGGCTGCCTGAGCAAAGAAGATTATCTTACCTATAAAAAACAGTACACGGAGAAGTACGATCTCCTGAAAAAAGCCATTGCTCAATGGGAGGAAAAAATCAGAGCGGTGGCGGAGAACCAGGGCGACAGAAACCGCTGGATCAGCCATTTTCTCCAATTCGCGGAAATGGAAACCATTGACCGGCGGGTGGTCGTGCAGCTGATTCAGTACATCAAAGTAATCAGCAAACAAGAAATTCACATTGAGTTCCGATACAAGGATGAATATAGAAAAGCGGCGGCGTTTGCCGAACAGCTGATGAGAAGGGAGGCCGTTTGATATGGCGAGAAAAAGCAGAAAAAATGTTTTAATTGAAACACCTATGAAGGCGTCGGTTTTTAGCCGCATTGCCGTTTATCTGCGTTTATCTGTGGAAGACAACAATAACCGCGGCAACTCCCTGGAGAATCAGCAGCTGATCATTCAGGATTATTTGGCGGACAAGCCGGAATTCAAGATTGTCGGCACCTATACTGATAACGGCTTATCCGGCCTAAACTATAACAGGCCCGGTTTTCAGCGGATGCTGGAAGAAATCGAGGCAGGACGCATTGACTGCGTGATCGTGAAAGACCTGTCCCGCCTGGGCCGCAATTTTATTGATACCGGTTATTATATCGAGCAATACTTCGTAACCCGGAATATCCGGTTCATTGCCGTCACCGACCAATTTGATTCTTCCTGCGCTGACCAGCTTCACGGCGGCATTATGCTGCCGCTGAAAAACATGATCAACGAAGCCTACGCGCTGGACATCGGCAGGAAGATCAAAGCCCAGGCTCACCAAGCCATGCTGGACGGTGAGTTTGTAGGGGCTCGCGCGCCATATGGATATATGAAAGACCCGAAGAACTGCCACAAACTGATCGTGGACGAGGGGGCCGCACCGGTGGTGCGCCAGATTTTCCAATGGGCTTATGAGAAAATGGGGCTTAATCAAATCGTCCTTCGCCTGAACGAAGCGGGCGTCGTCACCCCCAACATCTATAAGCAGGAACATGGGTATGAGGGGAAGCGGTACAAAACCGGTAGTGAGAAATGGCAGACCCGCACGGTGGCCATGATCCTGCGAAATTGGACCTATACCGGCGACCTGGTCCAAGGAAAGTCCAAAACGGTGGATCATCAGCAAATGCCTGCCAGCCCGGAGGATTACATCATCGTCCGCGACACGCATCCCGCCCTGGTCAGCCGGGAAGTATTTGACGCGGTACAGGCATACCGGCAGCAGGTAGCTGGGATATGCACTGATAAAACACCAATACCCTATACGCCGAATGCCTTTCAAGAGAAAATCTTCTGCGGCCATTGCGGGAAAGCCCTTCATCGGCAGCGCAGCCACAGAAGCAAAGGCGACGATATTTACCTGTTCCATTGTCTGAGCAACACCCGAGTGGCAAAAGGAGCCTGCGAAGGTGTCTATATCACGGAAAAAGAGCTGAACGAATCGCTGACGGTGATTGTTGAAAAGGAATTGGATACGGTGGTCGGCCATTCCATTCCCATGATGCAGCAGGAAAAACAATATATACAGCAG
This sequence comes from Clostridia bacterium, assembly GCA_017509065.1. The sequence goes on along the minus strand of JAFWQM010000072.1, from coordinate 11,455 downwards.
CGGGCGGCGATCCTGGGTCAGATCTCCGAAAAAAGAAAAGCGGTGGAAAAAGATCGCGGCCTGATTCAGGGTTTGTATGAAGATATGGTGGAAGGGCTGATCAGCCGGGAAGAATACCTGAGCCTGAAAGCGGATATGGAGGAACATACGCAGGCGCTTTCCCAAAGTATCGCGGCTCTTGAGAAAGAAAAAGCGAACGCAGATAGAGCTTGGCAACGGCAAAAAGCCATGGAAAGCCAAGCTGCCCAGCTGACAGAAAACCATGCGCTGACGGCAGAATTGATTGCCAGCCTGTTCACCCGCTTCGAGGTATTCCACGATCATCATTTCCATATTACGTTCAGCTTTCAGGATGAACTGATCCGGGAGGCTGCTCATGGATAAATATAGGATTGCCCTGTATATTCGCCTTTCCATAGAAGATTCCAAGTATGACAGCATGAGCATCGGCAACCAGCAGTCCATCCTGCGGGAGAAGGCTATGACGCTTCCGGAATGGGATCAGGCTGAAATCCGGGAGTTTATCGATAATGGGCACACCGGCACCAACTTTGAACGTCCCGCTATGCAGGAAATGCTGAAGCTGGTGCAGGAAGGTAAAATCAACTGCATCATTGTGAAAGACCTGTCCCGCTTCGGGCGCAGCAGCCTGGAAACAGGCTATTTCATCGAACAGGTATTTCCCTTATTCCATGTCCGCTTTATTTCCATTTCCGATGATTACGATTCCGACAACTATAAGGGAACCACGGGAGGGATTGAGGTCGCATTCAAATATTTGATCAACGAGGCATACAGCCGGGATATGTCCATGAAAACCCGCAGCGCGAAGTATGCCAAAATGCGGCGGGGGGAATACCAGAGTGTGATATGTCCCTACGGCTATCAGAAAAGCGCCGATGGCAGGATGGAACCCAACCCGGAAACCGCACCGATCGTCAGGCAGATTTTCCAATGGGCGGCGGATGGCTGCACCGCCGCAGAAATCAGCAGACATTTATATACACAGCGCATTCCCACCCCAGGGGAATACCGCGTGAAAGCCAATGATTGGAAATATTCTGTTGATCGGATTTACGGGATTTGGTCAAGTTCTACTGTACTTCGTATCTTGGCGGATGAACGGTATATCGGCACCTATGTCATTGGTAGATACACAGTGAAGGAAATTGGCGGCAGCAGAGTACGGAAAAAGGATGAAAGCGAATGGTTCAAAATTCCCGATCATCACCCGCCCATTGTAGATGCGGACCTGTTCAACCGGACAAACGCATCCATACGAAAATATCATCTGCCTCAAAAGCAGCAGCATGATTACTTCCTGAAAGGCAAAGTGTTCTGCGGCTACTGCGGACACGCTCTTTCCCGAAAAAGAAGAGAGAATCACATCATTTACTATTGCCGTCATTCCCAGGGAATTGCCACGATGGCCTGTCGAGGGCTGGAGATGAAGGCGTCCGAATTGGAAGAAACCGTTCTTCAAAGTATAAAAACGCAAGTTTCTGTCATCAGCGGTCTTGACCTGAATTCAGACAAAATCCGGCTTTCCAGCATGGAGCAGGCTGAACAAGAAAAAAAGCTGCTCTCCCTGAAAGACAGCAAACGGTTATTGTATGAACAATATATCAGAAAGGAGATCACGATGGAGGAGTATCAGGCTGAAAAAACAGAGTTGGATTATTACCTCGAGATGGTCGAAAGCATTTTGGCCGGCATGAGAAAATCAACAGATGAGCTTGTCGCTAAATATGATGAGGAAGCCCGGTTGAAAAAACTCGCCAAAGCTGCAAGCACTTCGGAAGACTTGAACCAGGAATTAGCGGAGCGCACTGTCAGCAAAGTTCACGTTTTTCATGATAACCGGATAAAAATCGAAACCGCCCTCCAGGATGCTTTCGCTGATGGAAACAGAGGATAAAGTATCTGCAATAGTGTATCTATTCTCTTGGCTCTTAGAAATTCGAATAAAATGCTCATTATTTTTTGTCGCTTGCTTGACATCGGGGTGGCGGAGGTCGTGGAAACGCATCTCAGGTAAACCGATTTTGGTCACAGTATACTTTCTTAACAATTTTTCGACGAAAAACCTCTTCTCCGATACTTTCCAAAGGCGGCTCAGTAGTAATCTGCCCGCCGCGGCTTTTGAAAAAATGGTTGTTTTCTAAACCTCCGAGCGCTATAATAAAGCGGTATGGCTGCCATGTACAGCTTACTTTTGTGAAACGGGGAAGAAGCGAAAATGAAGTCAGATTTCCTTTTCATCCATCGAATCAGAAGATTTGCCGCGCTTTTGATTTGCGTTATGATGGGTGATCGGCGCGGCCATCGTCATCGCCGCCATGATCCTGACGCTGATCTTCCAGCAAAAGATGATCGTCGCGCAGAAAAAGGCCAGCGAAAGCCAGCGCATGGTAGAGGATTTGAACAAGCAGGTCTTTACGGACGCGCTCACGCATGTGAAAAACAAGGCTAGATTCGACAACTATATCCAGAAGATTCAGGAACAGCTTGAGCAAAATGAAGGAGCAAAGGTCGCCATCGGTGTTTTTGACTGCAACGACCTCAAATTGATCAATGACCGATATGGCCATGACAAAGGCAATGACTATCTGACAAAGGCTTGTTCCCTCATTTGCCGTATCTTTCAGCATAGCCCTGTTTTCCGAATCGGCGGAGATGAATTCACCGTGATCCTGCTGAATGAAGATTTTCGGAACCGGGAAGAACTGGTGCGTCAGTTTGAAATAGCGCAGAAAGAACAGTCAGCGTCAGCAGTCAACCGATGGGAACAGGTCAGCGTCGCGACAGGCATAGCGGAATATGATCCGCATACGGATGATTCCCCGAGCGATACTTTCCGCCGCGCGGATAAGATGATGTATGAAAACAAACGTTCAAAGAAGAAATCCGGAATCGTTAGGTAAGTTCACACGCGAATCATAATAAGGAGGAAGAATTACGTGAAAAAGCTGATCTGTCTGACTCTTGCTTTGCTTCTTTGCCTGTCTGGCTTTGCTTTGGGTGAGGAGGATGACGGGACGCATGGTGTCATGATCGAATATCCCTCATTGGGCTTTACTCTGCGCCTGCTCAACGAATACACGGATCATTTAAAGGGCCTCATCAATCCGGGGCTGGCATTGGCGCTGGACAGTGAATCAAATTTTCTGCAAATCTTAATGAGCGGTGAACCAGCCAAAACAACAGAAGTGGGCATCTTTACCGCAACCTATATCTGTCTCACGCAGGAAGAATACGAAGCGAACGCGGAGAGTGCCGACGCGGAAGCGCAGTCCCGCAACCTCAATGCGGAGATGCCCTTCATCAACCTGCTCATCATCAAGGATGGCCTGAGCCAGGAGGATGTGGAGCGCATCGTTGGCGCTCCCGTGGACATGAGCACGATGAAGGTACAGGCGAAGGTGGACGGATATACCTTCTACAAAGGCACGGCAGCGGCGAAAAAAGAACTGCCTGACCCGGCTTTTTCCGAGGAATACGCTGAACTGATGAGCCACTTGGACGATATCCTGGATAGCTGCGACTACTACCCTCCCTATGATCCCTACGCTGAAAAGATCGATGCCAATCTCATCTTTGAAACCACCGATCTGGACGGCAATTACATCGCCAGCGCGGAGCTGGTTGGCAGCCATGAATATACGCTGCTGAACACAAAGAACGTTGAAACAAAGGAAGTATCCGATAAAGAAGATCATCCCACCTACACCGTCCGGGTGGTGGATCAGAACGGTGATCCCGTACCGGAAGCCGCCGTCATTTTCTGCCTGGATACCGGCTGCGTTCCCGTGGAAACGGACGAAAACGGCGTCGCCATTTATTCCGGCGCGCCCGCCAGATACCATATCCAGGTGGTGGATGCCCCCGACGAATACGATTATCCCGACGACACCGATACCTATATCGGCCCCGAATCCGGGGAAATGACGCTAGTCATCACGAAGGAATAAGGAGGCACCATGACAGGAAAGAAAGCCTATCTGTTCGTTCAGTCTTTGCTTTGTGCGCTTCTGGCCGGATGGCTGGCAGCCACGGCGATTCGGATGTATGTGGAAGGAGCCGCGGTTCAGGCGTCCGGCGAGCTGTTTTCCTATATCTTCACCCGGGAGAAGGTGGCTGCGGCGCTAATGCCCATGGCCCCCTTCTTCCTTGTGTTCATCGGCACCACCGTTTCCGGCTGGCTATTGGGCGTAAAGGACGATGGGGTCGTGGCCAGGACGATTTCGCCCCTCCCTGCCAAGGCTGTTCCACAGGAGGACGGACGCCTCGCTCTGGTTGTTCGGGCGGCTGTTCTGGCGCTGGCGGTGGTATTCATCGTCCTGGGCATTCTGAACGGCGGCCTGGAGGACGTGCTGACCAAAGCGAACGCAATCTGTATGGAGTGTGTTGGACTTGGCTAAGATCATAGATTGGTGGCACAGCCACAGGCCCACCACGCGCAGGCTGGCGCAGCTGTACGCTGCATTGCTGTACAACGCGAATATCAAGGGCTTCATTGAGGGCCGCATCTTTACCGGGAATACCAAAGCCATATGTGTGCCGGGCATGAACTGCTATTCCTGCCCCGGCGCTGTCGGCGCGTGTCCGCTTGGCTCCCTGCAAAACGCCCTCAACGCCTCCGGGCATACCGCGCCATGGTACATGCTGGGCATCCTGATGCTCTACGGGATGCTGCTGGGCCGCACCATCTGCGGCTGGCTTTGCCCGGCGGGGCTGATTCAAGAGCTGCTGCACAAAATCCCCACGCCCAAAATTAGAAAGGGCAAGGTCACGCGGGTGTTGTCTTACCTGAAATATATCCTGCTGGTTGTGCTGGTGGTCATCATCCCGGTGTGGTACGGCCTCAAGAATGGCAAACCGCTGCCCGCCTTCTGCAAGTATATCTGTCCGGCGGGCACGCTGGAAGGTGCTGTGGGGCTGCTGTCCAACCCGCGGAACAGCACCTCCTTTTACCAGTTGAAAGCGCTGTTCACCAACAAATTCGTCATCATGGTGCTTGTGGGACTCCTGTGCGTATTCTGCTACCGCGCCTTCTGCCGGTTTCTGTGCCCGCTGGGAGCGATTTACGGCCTGTTCAACCGTTTCGCGCTCACCGGCGTGAAGGTGAACATGAACCGCTGCAACGGCTGCGGGGCCTGCGCTCGCCGCTGTCAGATGGACGTGCGTTCCGTGGGCGACCAGGAGTGCATCTCCTGCGGAAAGTGCATGGATGTCTGCGCACAGGGAGCTATTTCCCTCAAGTGCGGCAGGATCACCCTCAAAGGGCCTGAAATCGGGAAAAACGCCGATCCGGAGTCCATCGTTCAGAAACGCAAACGCACGGGCAGGATCGTATGGGGCATTGCCTTCACGGTGTTGGCCTGCCTGCTGATCTGGCAGAACGTGATCAACGCGCCTAACCAAACGGTTGCTACTGAACCTGCCGTTACCGCCGAGCCCGCGGTCATTTCGAAACCTGCTGTCACTCCCCAAACCGTTGCCGAAACTACAGCAGAACCCGCTGCTACAGCTCAGCCCGCCGTATCAGCACCCCTTGGCTCGGACGTGGGCAATTTGCTGCCAGACTTCACCACGGACCTGATCGGCGGGGGCGAATTCACGCTCTCCGCCCATCGTGGGCAGGTGGTCATGATCAACCTCTGGGCCACCTTCTGCGGTCCCTGCGTGGAAGAACTGCCCTATTTCGACCAGCTCAAGGCCACCCATCCCGATATGGAAATTCTCGCTATCCATCATACCACCGGCGCGAAAAAGGCCGAAAATTTCCTGGCGGACAAGGGCTGGGATCATCTATCCTTCGCCAAGGACAGCAAGGATAAGGGCCTGTTCGATATCGTCAACGGTTCGGAAGCCATGCCCCAGACCATCGTGCTGAACAAGCAGGGTGTCGTCATCTATAACGTGCAGGCTCCCGTGACCTACGAACAGCTTGAAGCGCTGTACAGTCAGGCGGTCGCGGAGTAACTTTATTTGTGCCGGTGCCACACTGACATGGCATGGGGATTAAATTGAAAGACGAATGCCTGATTTTGATATTCATTTTATGGACCATTGTGGTATTTTTTTAATCGTCTCTGGTATCATCGCCGATATAGCAGTTGCTGACGCCGCCGATCATGATGCACTCATATTTGAGTCCCTTTTCGCTGCATTGGGACATGACCATGGTGTTGATCTGTTCCAGCATGGTGCGTAAAGGAAAACTCTTCCTTGCGCAGTATCATTCGGCCGCTCTCGATGCGGCTCATATCCAGAATGTCGTTGATGAGGCCGAGCAGGTGCCGGGCGCTCTCGCCGATCTTTTCCAGATACTCTCTGGTTTCCTCGTCCATTCCCTCTTTTCCTTCATATCCGCTCGAACCTGCTTTTCCGATACATTGTTTTCACGGACAATCTGCCGGATAATACCTGCCGCCCGCTTTAGTTCTTTCTTTGTGTACATCGTTCTGCCTCCCCATATTATCAAGTAGTTATTGTTCTTTCCGAAACAAAGAGGCCGCCTCCGTAGAAGCGGCCGAGTCGAAATGGAAAGGTGTGTTATCCGTAAATCAGTTCCGCCAGGATGCTTTACTTCGCCCGATGGCGAATGCTGTTCATCCGGGCAACCCAGGCCATAGGATCGTGGGCTTTCAGGACTTTATTGATGCATTCTGCTTTCGCTACCTGCGGGATCTTGCGATCCAACCTTTTCCAGCTGGTTTCATTGATTTCGCCAGATGTTTGTACAACTTGTCGAACAGGATCAAACGGGTGTACAATCCGGATCGATGCTCCCGGAGACAATCCAGGTGCATCCGACCGCAGTAGCTGATTGGTCTATGGAAGCGTCTGCTCATCCAGCAGGAAAATGCGAAAAGCGGAATCCTTATGATGTTGGAAAAACAAAGCTATGGTATACAGTATTTACTTTTATGCCGCTTCTTCCTGGACTTGGGCGGTATAAAGTTGATAATACAGCCCGCGCTTTCGCATCAGTTCCTCATGACTGCCCATTTCGGCGATGCCTTTGTTGCTGATGTAGAGGATGCGGTCGCAATTTTTGATGGTGCTCAGGCGATGGGCCACGATGATGCTGGTGCGGCCCTTGAGCATCTCGGCAATACCTTCCTGAAGCAGCTTTTCCGTCTGGGTGTCGATGGAGGAGGTTGCTTCATCCAGAATCAGAATCGCCGGGTCGGAAAGCAGTGTGCGGGCAAAAGCCACCAATTGGCGCTCGCCCTGGCTCAGATTGCTGCCCCGCTCCTTGATTTCAGTCTGATAGCCCTGGGGCATTTTGCGGATCAGTTCATCCGCCCGCACCCGCCGGGCGGCTTCTTTCACTTCGGCGTCAGTGGCGTCCAGCCGCCCGTAGCGGATGTTATCCATGATCGTGCCAGAGAAAATGAAACTGTCCTGGAGCATGATGCCAAGCTGCGAACGCAGGGAATGGAGAGTGACGCGGCTGATGTCGTGGGTGCTTCCGTCCTTGCCGTGCAGCAGGATCCTGCCGCCGTTCAGGTTATAGAACCGGCACAGCAGATTGATGACCGTGCTTTTCCCCGCGCCGGTAGGGCCGACAAGGGCGATGCTTTCCCCAGCGTTCACATGCAGGTTCATGTGTTCCAGCACGTTCGTTCCTTCCTCGTAGGCGAAGGTCACATCCTCAAAATCCACTTCGCCGCTGATCTTCGGCAGCGTTTCCGCGTCCGGCGCGTCGTCCACGATCACCGGCTCGTCCATGGTTTCAAAGATGCGTTCCAGGTAGGCGATGTTGTTGACGAAGGAATTGTAAATGTTCGCCAGGTTGGTGATGGGCTGCCAGAAGCGGCTGACATACTGACCCATGGCGAGGATCACGCCGAAAGACACCATCTTGCCGCCGCCCATCCAGTACACGCCCGCGATATACAGGAAGGTGGTCACGATCTGGGTCATGGTCTCGCTGCTCAGCCACACGCAGTTGCTGATATATACCGCTTTCAGCCATGCCGCGCGGCAGGCGGAGGCGAGGCGCTCCATGATGGAGATGTTCACTTCCTGCCGGTCAAAGAGCTGGCTCACCCGCACGCCGTCGATGGACTCCGCCAGATAAGCGTTGTAGTTGCTGTTCTTGTTGCTCTGGTTCTGCCAGGCTTTGCGCTGCCTAGGTTTGATGAGAATGATGATGCCCACGAAAACAGGCAGGCCGGACACGATGACCGTCGCCAGCGTGGGGTCAGTGGAATACATGAACACCACGATAAAAATCAGGTTGATGATGTCCATGATCATGTTGATGATGCCGTTGGAAAGAATATCCGATACCGAATTCACATAGTTGATGACACGCACCAGAATTTTTCCCGCGGGTCTGCTGTCGTAATAGCTGAACGGCAGCTTTTGCAGGTGAGCGAACAGGTCGCTTCGGATATCGTAAATGATCCGCTGGCTCACGTGGGCCATCATGCGGGAACGAATGACTGTGAACACGATGCTCAGGGAAATCACGCCCACGAACAAAAGCGCCATCCGGCCGATCATAGCGGCGTCCTTATTGGGCACGGCCTCGTCCAGCACCCATTGGGTGATCTTGGGAATATACAGGGAAGCAATGCTGGCCAGGGCGCTGAGCACAAGCGCCAGGAGCATTTTGTATTTGTGCCGGGCGATGTACCGGCCCGCGCGCTTTAAGTGCTTCCATTGAAAGGGCGATTCCAGCCGCTCGTCCACGTCGAATTTATTCCGCGCCATGTTACACCGCCTCCTCCATGGGAATTCCGTATTGCAGGCAATAGGTCTGCCAGTAGTAGCCCCGCTTCTCCAGCAGTTCCCGGTGGGTGCCCTGTTCGGTGATCCGTCCGTCCCGCAGGACAAGGATGAGGTCGGCATCCCGCATGGAGGAGATGCGCTGGGCGATGATGAATTTGGTGCAGGGGAAGGGCAGGGAACGAAGCTGTTCCTGGATGTACAGCTCCGTTTCGCTGTCCACGGCGGAGGTGGTGTCGTCCATCACCAGAATGCTGGGCCGCACCGCCAGTGCCCGGGCCAGGGCGATTCGTTGCCGCTGTCCGCCGGAAAGACCCACGCCGCGCTCGCCGATGATGGTGTCATACCCTTCGGGCAGCTTTTCCGCGAATTCCGCCGCGTCGGCCCGGCGGGCGAAATCCTTTACTTCATCGAGGGTCAGCTCCTGATTCCCAAAAGCGATATTGCCCTCCACCGTATCGGAGAACAGGAACACGTCCTGGGTGGCGGTGCCGATGCCGCCGCGAAGCTGGTGCAGCTTCCACTGCTTCACGTCGCAGCCGTCCACCAGCACTTCGCCCTCCGTCGCGTCGTAGAAGCGGGCCAGCAGGTGGATCAGCGTGGTTTTGCCGCTGCCCGTGGGTCCCATCACGGCCACGGTCTGCCCGGGATTAACGGAGAAGCTCACGTCCGTCAGGATGGGCTTATTGTCGATGCGGAAGGACACGTGCCTGAACTCGATACCGCCTTCCATGCGGCCATGCTCCACAGCGTCCTTATCGTCCACGATTTCCGGCCTGCCGTAATGCAGTTCCATCACCTTGGCGGCGGAGGTGGAAAACCGCTGCAGGTCGTTGATCAGGTTGCCCAGCTCGCGCATGGGGTTGCTGACCGCCCAGCTCAGGCCGGTAAAGATCGCCAGCTGGCCGGGGGTCAGTTCGCCGTAGATGATAAACAGGCCGCCCACGAATACTGTGACCAGCTGGATGGCGTTCACCAGCAGCTCGATCATGGGGAAGAAAGTGAGCCACAGCTTATTGATGCGCAGGTGGCTGTTCATGAACGCCCTGTTTCGCTCCTCAAAGCGGGCTTTTTCGTATTCCTCCCGTGCGAAGGCCTTTACCACCCGGTTGCCCGCGATGTTCTCCTGGGCGGCGGTGTTCATCTCGCTCAGCTTTTCCCGCATGAACACGAACCGGGGACGCACGTGCTTGGAGAAGATTTTGGTAATGATGAGCAGCACCGGGGTAATGACGATCAGAAGCAATGTCAGCTTCCAGTTCACGATGGACAGGTACACCGTGGCGAACAGGAAGGTGCACACCGCGTCGATGATGCGGTAATCGATATAGCTCAAAAAATGCCGGCACCAGTCCAGGTCGGCGCTCATGCGGGTCATCAGGTCGCCGGTGCGGTGGCCGTCGAAAAAGCGCATGTCGTTGTATTGCAGCTTTTCAAACAGCCTGCGGCGGAGATTGAAAATCACATTTTGGGAATCCTTTTCCAGCAGGATCACCATGAGATAGCGCATGCCCTCCCGCCCGAGCTTCACAATGAGCATCACGCCCAGAATGGAAAGCAGCGGTTCCGGGTTCCGGGCCATGATCACATCGTCGATCAGCCGTTGGGACAGCGCCGGGTTCACCAGCAGCAGTACGCAGCTTACCACGCAGATACACAGCGCGGTGATATGCTGCCGCCGATAGGGCTTATCCATGTTTTCCCACAGCCATCTGATCTGCTTTCCCATCGCTTTATCTCCCTTGCAAGCCATGCCCGCATCTGTTTCGCATCCGCCTCTGGATGCCAGCTTATTTTATGTCAGAACAGACGGAACCGCTTCCTGTTTTTTATCCTCTCACTTCCCAAATTTTGAACAGAAGCACAAAAAGACTTGACTTAAAGTTTCCTCTAAGATTTAATATGATTGTGAGCGAATATAATTGGAGAAAACCAACATGAATTACAGCCAGTATGAAAACTACGGCTTTGAGCGATTCAGCGCCTTCAATCTCTCCACCGGCCATGCGGGCAGGAGCTATCAGGCGCACTGGCACTCCTATGGCGAGATCCTTTTGGCAGGGCCCGGAGAGACCAACGTTTTTCAGATCAACCGGGACACCTATAAACTGACGGAAGGCGATTTTCTGCTGATCTGGCCCATGGAAATGCACGCCATTATCGATGCGGACCGGAAGGAATCCCTGGTGATCCAATTCAGCAACGCATTTATCAATTCGCTTTTCGACTTACGCCGGATCATTCATTTCTACCGGAATATGCACGTGCTGTGCATCAACGCCCATCGGGAACTGGTTTCGCAGCTTCGGGCCATTGCGGACAGCATGAAGGAAATCTTCTTTTCCGCCGAGCCGGACAAGGAGCTGCGCTGCTGCATGCTTCTGATGGAATTCATGCTGACCCTGGACCGGCATCGGGAAGAATTCGCCCCGGAAATGCAAAACACCGCCGTGTACGGCTATACCGATACGGTGATGCGCCGGATGATCCTGGTGACGGAATATATCAAAAACAACCTGACGGCAGACAATCTGTCCCAGAGCGCGATGGCCGAAATGGCGGGAATCAGCAAGGAGTATTTCTCCAGGATCTTTCGCAGCGTGACCGGGATGAACTACAGCAAGTGGCTCAACATGATCCGGCTGGAAAAGGCGACGGAGCTGCTGGCGGACAAGGAAAAAACCATGACGGAGGTGGCCATGCTGTCCGG
>JAFWQM010000071.1 GCA_017509065.1 Clostridia bacterium | reverse complement strand
CTCGAAAAACAATCCGGTGGATTGTTTTTAGCGGAGGCCAGGCGGCAGCCCAGGGCCGAAGGATATTTCAAGGTTGAGTGACGCAGGATGGACCGATTTATCGCCCGCAGATAATTCATGATTTAGTTGGGCGAGCAATAACAAAACACGTATGAATAACGGCTAAATAAAAAAGGTCAAACAAATTTGCATACGTGACTGCCTGAAAAATGAGAGGAGGGGAAAAACAATGAAGAAAACCATCAACCTGCGGAAGAAATGCCTTCCCCTGCTGCTGGCACTCTGTACTGCCGTTTCGCTGCTTTCTCCACTTCCTGCGCTGGCGGCAGCGGCTCCTGTGGGCTATATGCCCGGTGTAACGGAAGAAATGACGGATTCGGCTTTCTGGTCTGACCTGACGGGAGACCCGGACGCGCTGCTGGCCACGGCGGAGAACATTGCCCGGATCAACCAGGCTGCCATAGACGGCGCTGGGACAAATCGGCGCGAAATGAGAAAACTGAAAGCAACCTACAACGGCATTGCGAAAAACGAAGCGCTGAAAAAGAGCATCCAGTCGGACGCGGACTACTATTTGGGCTGGGTCTGGGATCAGACCGGGAAAAAGCTGGAGCAGGAAGACTTTGACCTGATCATCGCCAACGCGATGGACCTCAACGCCGCAGAAGAAATGCCCGTGCGCTGGGGCATCGCGGTAAACCGCACCGAGCTGATCACCTTCCCTTGGGACGGGCAGATTTTAGACGATCCCGTGGACTTTGACTTCGATTATCAGCCTCTGGTGGGCATCCGAGTGAACGAACCTGTGGCGATTTATTCCACCTCCGCGGACGGCAAATTCTTCCAGGTTTCCACCTCCTGCTGCACGGGCTGGGTACGGGCGGAGGGCATCGCCATCTGTAAGGATAAGGAAGAATGGCTGTCCGCCTGGGATATACCCGCAGAAAAGCGGCTGGTGTTCTGGGGCGACAAGATGTACACCGATTACTCCAAAACCGCCACGGAGACCGTTTGCCGCCTGATCACCATGGGCACGGTGCTGGAGCGGATGGACGAAATGGACCCAGACGCGCTGGTGATTAACCGCCTGCCGTTGCACAACTACGCCGTGTACCTGCCCATCCGGAACGAGGACGGCAGCTACGGCAAGACCCCGGCTCTCATCAACGCCCGGGAACGGGTGAGTGAGGATTATCTGCCCCTGACCGCCAAGAATCTGGCCATGGTAGCACTGGCCTCCCTGGGCGACGCCTACGGCTGGGGCGCGGGGCTGAACAACGAGGACTGCTCCAGCCTGAACCATTCCATTTTCTGCTGCTTCGGCCTCGACCTGCCCCGGAACGGCACCTGGCAATGGCTGATGGATTTCCCCAAGGCGGATATCACGTATTACACCTTAGAGGAAAAGGAAACGCTGCTGGACGCGCTGCCCATGGGCACGCTGCTGAATTTCCCCGGCCACCAGATGATGTACCTGGGCAAGCAGGCGGGCAATTACTATGTGGTGAGTACCGTCAGCAGCATCATGAGCCCCTACAGCGGCAAGCGCCAGCGCACCCGCGACGTGCAGATCAACACGCTGGACATCAAGCGGGTTAACGGCAAAACCTGGATGCAGGCGCTGAACAAGGTGTATGTGCCCTGGCTGTACCTGAATGAAGGGGAAAAAGCCGCGCTGAGCGAATTGCCCACGTATCATGAAGCCACGGCGTTCTGCCTGGAAAAGGGCTTGATGGACGCTTATTCCACCGGCTATTTCCTGCCGCTGCGCGGGGCGACCATCGCCGAAGCTGTGCAATTGCTGTGGCGCATCGCCGGAAAGCCGGAACCGGATATGACCCAGGAAGGCTTTGCGGATGTCGCCACCGGTTCGGAACATGAAAAAGCTGCCCTATGGGCCAAGCAAACGGGGGTGTATTCCGGTATGGACGGAAAATTTCAGGCGAACGCGGCCCTGACCTGGGACAATGCGAAGACCATGGCAGAAAAAATACTGAATGAAGATGTGATCGGAGAACACACGAACGCAGGCGAAGCAATGACCCGGGCCGAGCTGGCCGGTATCGCCCAGCCCGTCAGCGAGGCGTGGGAAGTGCGGCATCCGGTCATGCCCGACAAACCCTTCGGCACGGCCAGCGCCAACGCGCCGTATTATGCCAAGCCCTGCAACGAACGCCTGGCCTCCCTGCCGGAAGCGCTGATGAAACTGGCGGAAGGCGGCTATTCCTGGGAATATGAATACGTTGCGGATAAGCCCGCCTATGCCCTGACCCTGATGGATTACGCGAATATCTATTCCTTCATCCACACCCACGAGTTGGATCAGGACGCGCTGCGGGAAGTTCTGTCCGACGCAGACAGGATGGTGCACCGCAAGGCGTTTACGGAGGAAGAAATCGAATTGCTGCTGGGCGGCGATCAGGCGGCAGCCATGGCGTACTTTGCTTCTCCCAGCACCATCGTGATCGGCGAAAAGGGTTACAGCGAAAAATGGATGTACGATCATTCCATCGAACAATGGGAAGCGGAAGGCATCACGCCCGAAATGGTGATTGCTGTGCAGGAGCATTACTACAATCCCCTCTTTACCCGGGAAGCGGCAAAGGCGTTCAGCCAGAAGCTGTATTATTTCACCAGTGTCCTGACCCCGGTGAGACTGGAACAGTGGAATGCCGGAGAGGTAAAGCCCGACGGCTCCATACAGGAAGCGGAGGACAGCGGCGTCATGCTGGACGTGATCGAATTCTGCCAGTATCCCGATTATCCCACCGGCTGCGAGAGCGTTTCCCTGTACATGCTGCTGAATTATTACGGCGTGGACGTGACGGTGGAACAGATTTACGATCTGCTGCCCATGGGCGCGCAGCCTTACGACGATGAAAACGGCGTGCGCCATGGCGCGAACCCGGAGCGCGAATTCGTGGGCGATCCCCGGAGCGAAAACTCCTACGGTGTTTTTAATGAGCCCATCGCAAAAGTGGCGGAGCACTTTATGCCAGGCGTCCAAACGAAAACAGGCGCGTCCGTGGACGAGATCAAAGCCATTTTGGACACCGGCAACCCGGTGCTGGCGTGGTATGTGTCCGCGCCCATGCGGGACATTATGTACCGCTGGAGCTGGATCGATGAAAACGGGGAAACGGTCTGCTGGCCCGGAGGTGAACACGCAGTGGTCATCTGCGGGTATGACGATGCTTCCATCACCTACCGCGATCCCAACGCGGGAACGACGGTGGTGATCGACGATGAAACTTTCCTGAAGAGCTTCAATGAACTTGGCGGCAGGATCGTTTACTATACTGTTCAGCAATGATGGAAAAGTAAGAAGATGTTGATTCAGCTTAAGGAGGATTTCGTCCAATGAAAAGAAAGATGTTTCATCTGATTGCGTTCATGCTTTCGGTTATTCTGTGCCTGGGTTCTTTTGCAAGTGCCGAAGGAACTGAACAAACTTCCGTTACGACCGGGAACGCTGTGCCAAAGGTCATCTTTGATACAGATATCGCTTATGTGAATGATGACGCGATTGCACTGTTCATGCTCACGCAGGCGGATCAGGCCGGGATGCTGAAGCTTCTCGGGGTAACAACAGCCGGCGGAAACGTGTTTGTTCCGGAAGCCACCACGGCGGCCCTGCGCCAGCTTGAATTGATCGGGCGGGCAGATATTCCCGTTTACCAGGGAACGGATGAGCCGCTGCAGGGATACCGGGATATGAAGGAAGAAAGCCGCCTGTATGGCATACCTTACTACTGCGGTGCTTACTGGGACTTCGGCACGAATGATTTCAGGGATCTTTCCCGGCGTTCCCCGGACTATCTGCATCTGCTTGAAACGCCCATGCACGGTTATGCAGAAACACCAGCGCAGGAAGAACCCGCCTGGGATTTTATCATTCGGGCAGTGCATGCATATCCCGGTGAAGTTACCATTATGACGGTGGGGGCCGCTACGAATATCGCCCTGGCGCTGCAGAAGGACCCGACGCTTGCGGACGACGCTGCCGGCATCATCTATATGGGCGGAGATATCGACTGCCCGGGCGACGCTACGCCCGCCGCGGAGCTGAACTGGTACTATGATCCCGAAGCGATCCGTCAGTGCCTTAAGGCAAACTGGAAAAGCCAGCTTGTCGTGCCCGATGACCTGGCGCAGCAGATTCATCTCACGCCCGTCATCTATGAACGTCTGGCAGCGGCAAACCAAAACCTGATCACGAAATTGATCCTGGAAAACCAGCGAACGTTTGACATGGGAGAGTCCGATTATGTATGGGATGTGGTTGTTCCTGCCGTATTTCTAAAACCTGAACTCATGGTGGATGTCCAGGAAAGGTATATCACCGTGGACGCCACGCCGGGCATCAATTCTGGCCGGGCGGTCAGCTGGCCGCAGCATTGGCTCAACAATATGGAAACTGGAGAAGGATTCCCCGAAGGTGTCAACCGGGCAAACATCCTGTTCTCCATAGACGAGGACGCCTTCTGGGACTTCTATGTTGATCTGCTGTCATATGAAACAAGCGAAAACAAATCCGTCAAAACCGGAATTATCGGCGCGATGGATGAAGAAGTTGCTTCACTAAAAGAAGCGCTGGCCGAAGTGAACATCAAAACCATTGCGGGTATGGAATTCTATGAAGGGAAACTGGACGGTAACGACGTTGTAGTTGTGAAATGCAGTGTCGGCAAAGTAAACGCCGCTGCTTGCGCGCAAATCCTGATCAGTGTGTTTGAGGTTGACCGAATCATCAACACAGGCGTTGCCGGTTCCCTGGACGCTGACATAGATATCGGTGACATCGTCGTTTCCACGGAGGCCGTTCAGCATGATATGGATGTGACCGTATTAGGGTTTGCCCGCGGCGAAATACCGTACAGCAATCAATCCGTATTTCCCGCCGATGAAGAGATGCGGAAGAGCGCGGTACAAGCCGTCAAGGAAACGGCACCGGACATCCACGTCTTTGAAGGCCGCGTTTGCAGCGGGGATCAGTTTATCGCATCACGAGAACAAAAAGAGTTTCTTATTTCCGAATTCGGCGGGCTGTGCTGTGAGATGGAAGGCGCGGCCATCGCACAAGTCTGCTGCATGAATGGGACGCCATTTGTCATCATCCGTGCAATTTCTGATAAGGCTGATGATTCTGAGGAAATGTCCTATGTGGAGTTTGAGAAAGCGGCCGCGGAAAGGTGTGCCGCTGTTACGAGGTATATGATATCGCACTAAGGAGGATTAACGCTGGAATCTGTGGTAAAGATGGATTGATTATTGTAGGACATAGAAGATTTACATTCTCTTCCGGAAGTATTGAAAGAAAGATTTGCCGGAAAGTACCCCACAAGGAAGGCTTTCACTTCGGATTTCATAAGAGATGGAATAAGATTCCAGATTGATGCGATTGCATTCAAAAAATAAGAATAGACCAGATTATCGGAACACTGATCGACTGATTAAAAAACGCGGGGTTATGTACTGAACGCCGAAAAGAGTTCGAAAGGACGCCCGGCGCATATCCGCCAATACCTGAAAGAAGGGAGAGCGCAGCATGCCTTGGTCCCGGCAGTTTGATTGGTCCGTCTATTATCGGACGCCTGAACGGTTGACTGAAAAATATCTGGATCGTCTGATGCTCACTCGCTGCCAGCCGTCAGGCGCTTTTCTCGACCGTCTGATCGAAGCCCACCAGCGCATCATATCGTTTGAAAACCTTGATACGGTGCTGTGGAACCGTCCCGTAAGCCTGGAACCGGAAAAAATTGCGGAAAAGATATTCGGGCTGCGCCGGGGCGGTTACTGTTTTGAGCTGAACGGATTATTCTGTATGCTGCTCAGGGAACTTGGCTTCGACGCCTGGCTGTGCCTCTGCCGCCAATTGCGGCATACGGAACCGTGTCCGGTGCCCGCGACCCATTGCTGCATACTGGTGCGTGTGGACGGGCGGACGCTGTTTTGCGACGTCGGATACGGCGGGCCGATGCCGCGGGGAAGCATCGAATGGAAGACAGACGTTTTGCAGGAAGTACGGAGTGAAAGGTATTCTTTCCAAAGAAGCGGGATAACAGCCGGCGGAGCGGAAGACGGCGTTTCGCCCTGCGGATGGCATGACTTGATCTGGTATCCTTCCGGCGGCAAAGATCAAGCGGTCCCTTTGATTCAGGCGTCTCCAGCGCCGATGTATCTATCGGATTTTTACGGGGCCAATCTCCTTCGTTCCACGGGGGACACGCGGTACGGCGTCCTGCACGTTTTCCGCTGTACGGAAAACGGATATATCGACCTGACAGGGGAAAAACTGACCGTCCAATCGGGCGATAAGCGTATGGAATCCGTTGTGAAACCGGAAGAATTGCCCCGGGTTCTCCTTGAATACTTTCAGATCCGGTAAACCTGTTCATAAAACGGACAATTCAAAAAAATATTGACAATCCGGTTGAATTATGGTATATTTATTGCAATCTTCGGAGACTGATATGTTTCCGGCACACAAAAGGGCGAGCGCCCAGCATAAAGAGGAGGTTTGTCCCGTGAAAAAGCTGTTGGCACTGTTCCTGGCGCTGCTGATTATGGTCGGCATGGCGCCTCTGGCTCTTGCGGACGACGTGATCGAGCTGAACATGTACTTCCCGGTTTCCGTCGGCGGCGGCCCTGACCAATTGATCAGCGCCCTGTGCGACGAATTCCACACCGAGTATCCCGGCATCAAGATCAACCCGATTTACGCGGGTTCCTACGCTGATACGACCACCAAGGTCATGGCGGACATTCAGGCGCACAACACCCCCGCTATCGCCCTGATGTTCTCCATCGACCTGTACCAGCTCTATTCCCTGGGCGTCCTGCAGGATTATAACCAGTTCTGCACCACCGAGGAAGACCTGGCCTGGCTGAATGGCTTCTATGACGGCTTCATGCAGAACTCCCGCCTGCCTGACGGCAACGGCGGCTATATTACCTACGGCATCCCGTGGCAGCGCTCCACCATCATCCTGTACTGGAACAAGGAAGCCTTCCGCGAAGCCGGACTGGATCCCGAGACCCCGCCGAAGACCTGGGACGAGCTGGAAGAATACGCCGCTAAGCTGGTGAAGAAGGACGAAGCCGGCAACGTAACGCGCTACGGCATTGAAGTTCCCTCCGATAAGGCCGGCTACGCCTACTGGATGCTCCAGACCTTCACCCTGACCCAGGATCATTTCAACCTCATGAGCGACGACGGCACGGAAGTGTACTTCGATGCGCCGCAGACCATCACGGGCCTGAATTTCTGGAAGCACCTGAGCGACATCGGGGCCATGCCCGTCGCGCCCAAGTGGGCCAACACCCGCAACGACTTCGTGAACGGCACCATCGCCATGATGTACCACACCACCGGCCAGCTGACCAGCGTGCGCAAGGACGCCAACTTTGAGTTCGGCACCTCCTACCTGCCCCAGAAGACCTCCTACGGCTCTCCCACCGGCGGCGGCAACTTCTATCTGTTCAAGGACAGCAACATCACGCCGGAAATGACCGAAGCGGCGTTCACCTTCATCAAGTGGATGACCAGCGACCCGGACCGCGTTGCCCAGTGGTCCATCGACACCGGCTATGTGGCCACCCGCCCCGAAGCCTATGAGACCCAGCGCATGATCGAATACGCCGCCGGTTTCCCCAGCGCCCTGACCGCCCGCGACCAGCTGGAATTCGCTTCCGCTGAATTCTCGGTGTACGATCAGAAGACGGTGCAGGATATTCTGGATACCGCCATCGAAGAAGTCATGACCGGTTTGAAGGACACCGAAACCGCGCTGAGAGAAGCCCAGGAGAAAGCGGACATGATCCTGGAAGATTACCGCTGATTCCTTTTCCTGACCGATGCGGACTTCCCCGTTTTCCCGAAACGGGGAAGTCCTATTTCAAATTGTTGGGGATGATGATATGACGGATATCGCGAAAACGGAAAAACCGGCGAAGATAGCCCCCAAAAAGCCCTGGCGGATCACCAGCCCACGAGAGAGGCGCAAAATGTGGAGGACCACCCGCCTGGCCTGGCTGCTGCTGCTTCCTTCCTTTGTTTTCCTGGCCATGTTCACCTTCTATCCCATCGGCTACAGCGTGTGGATGTCGCTGTTCAAGAACAACAACGCCACGTTCCGCACCGGTCCGGTGTACATCGGTTTTAAAAACTACGTGACGCTGTTCACCAAGGATGCGATTTTTACCGAATCCCTCAGGAACAACATCATCGTAGCGGTCGTCACCGTGCCGATTTCCATCTCGCTGGCGATCATGATGGCCATTTTTGCGAACAAGGTAAGGATCGGAAAAGGGCTGGTGCGCGTTTCCTTCTTTTATCCGACGCTGCTGCCCATGGTAGCCGTGGCCAATATCTGGCTGTTCATCTATACCCCCGTATACGGCATGCTGGGTTACATCAACTCCACCTGGCATTTCCTTACTGACCCCGCGGCCGTCCTGTGGGCGCTGATTGTGATGATGATCTGGAAGCAGGCGGGATACGTGATGGTGTTCTATATATCCGGCCTTCAGAATATCAATCCCGAGCTGTACGAGGCGGCGCGCATCGACGGGGCAAACGGCACCCAGGTTTTCTGGCATATCACCTGGCCCATGCTGATGCCCACCACCCTGTACGTGTCGATCATCACCATGACCAACGCCTTCAAGATGGTGGATCACCTGTACATCATGACCAAGGGAGGCCCCGGCAATTCCTCCAACATGCTTTTGTTCTACGTGTATCAGAAAGCGTTCGACCAAACCAACTATGGCATGGCTTCGGCCATCACGGTGGTGGTGATCGTGATGCTGCTGCTGATCACCTGCGTGCAGTTCTTCACCCAGGATAAACGCACGTTCTATTCGTAAGGGGGTGAAGAAGATGACTGCCATCAATCTGAAAAAAAAGCAGCATAAAGCGGACTGGAAGATGACGCCGGGAAAATTCCTGCTCTACGCTTTCATGTATCTGTTCGCGCTCGTTTGCCTGATCCCGCTGATTTGGCTGGTGCGCACCGCGTTCGTCCCCAAAGAGCTGGAATTGGATATGCTGGCGGTAGGCTGGCTGCCCACCTTCAGCAATGTCACCCGTATCTGGGGCATGGCCATGTGGGGAAATTACTATGTGAACACCATCATCGTGGTCACGGGCGTTCTTGCGGCGCAGTTTGTTACGATCACCCTGGCGGGCTACGCCTTCGCGCGCCTGAACTTTTACGGCAAGAACGTGCTGTTTATACTGTTCCTGACCCAGATCATGATCGCCGCCGACGTGCTGATCCTGCCAAACTACATGACCATTTCCAAACTGGGCCTGAACGATACCCTGCTCGGCGCGATGATGCCCTTCTTCGCCTCGGCCATGGGCACGTTCCTCATGCGGCAGACCATCAAGACCATCCCCTATGAGCTGGAAGAAGCTGCCCGTATCGACGGATGCAACCTGTTCAAAATGCTCATTCGGATCTATCTGCCCCTGCTGGTGCCCTGTTATATCGCCCACGGCCTGATCGCCGCCTCCTACCAGTGGAACAACTTCCTCTGGCCTCTGATCGTGATCAACAAGCCTTCCAAACGCCTGCTGACGGTGGGCCTGGCCATCTTCGCCCAGGCCAGCGAAATCGGCGCGCTGTGGTCGGATACCTGCGCGGCCACCCTGCTGACCGTCGCGCCGCTGCTGATCCTGTTCCTGTTCTTCCAGCGTCGGTTCATCGAATCCTTCGCGCACAGCGGCATTAAGTGATTTCATGCGGGAAGAACGGGCTCTCCGCCATACAAATTCAGCCGTCTCTTCGGGGGCGGCTTTTCTGACGGTTTTTCTGATTGCGTAAAAACAAACAGACGCAATTGAATCTTCTGCTTCGCTATGCGTCCGGTCGGGATAAGCGATAGGTATTGAATATGGAATGATAAGAAAACCGCCGCATGCATGACGCGTGCGGCGGCCGTTTTGCGGCAATTGTTTTAGGAGATGAGCGCGCCGGTAAGCTGCGGCAGCCACAGGCAGATGGCGGGAATAAAGGAAATCAGCAGCAGGGCGATGATCATGCACAGGTAAAATGGAATCGTCGCTTTGACTACCTTTTCCATGGGCCGTTTCGCCACGGCAGAGCCGATGAACAGCACGG
Organism: Clostridia bacterium; assembly: GCA_017509065.1. Next base: position 56,785 of record JAFWQM010000071.1, on the reverse strand, counting down.
CGCCAACCGGCGGCGTGAGCAGGCCGATGCCGCAGTTGAGCACCATCATGATGCCGAACTGGATCGGGTGCAAACCCACGCTCTGCGCCACGGGCAGCAGGATGGGCGTGGCAATCAGGATGATCGGCGCCATATCCATGATCATGCCCAGGATCAGCAGGATCAGGTTCAAAAGCAGGATGACCACAACGGGGTTGGAAGAAATGCTGGTAATCAGCTGCGCCGCCTTGGCGGGCACATGCAGCAGCGTGAGGCAGTTGCCAAACGCCGCGCTCATGGCAATGAGGATCAGCACGATCGCCAGGGTTTCCACGCAGCTGTCCAGGCTCTTCCAAACGCCCTTCCAGTTGAGGCCCTTATAAATGAACACCGACACCAGCAAGGAGTAGATGACGGCGATGGCGGCGGATTCGGTGGCGGTAAACCAGCCGCCCACAACGCCGACTACCACGATCAGTACGGCCAGCAGCGCCCAAATGGATTTGCCCAGCTGCTTGCCGAAGTTGACGATGGAGAAGCGCTCGCCTTTGGGATAATTGCGCTTGATCGCCAGGATATAGGAACCTACCATCAGCGAAATCGCCAGGATAGCGCCCGGAAGATAGCCGGCCATGAACAGCGCGCCTACACTGACGCCGCCCGCCGTGGTGGCATAAATGACCATGTTATGGCTGGGCGGAACCAGTAACCCTTCACAGGAGGAAGTAATGGTGACCGCGGTGGAAAAGTCCGTATCGTAGCCTTCGTCCACCATCATGGGAATCAGGATAGAGCCCAGGGAAGCGGTGTCCGCGGCGGCGGAACCTGAAATGCCCCCGAAGAAATACGAAGCGACGATATTGACCTGGGCCAGGCCGCCGCGCATCCAGCCCACCAGGGAGTTGGCCAGCGCGATCAGTTTGTCCGATATGCCGCCCGACCCCATCAACACCCCCATCGTGATAAAGAAGGGAACGGCCATCAGGGAGAACGACCATACGCCCTTGACCATCTGCTGGGGCAGCGAAACGAGGTTTTGCCCCATAGAGGCCATGCACAGCACCGTGGAAATGCCCACCGCGTAGGCAATGGGGAAGCGGAGCAGGATCATGATAAAGAAGCTGCCCAGCAAAATGATGGTGGACAAGGTTTCAGCATCCATGCTCATGCCGCCTCCTTTTCGTCATTTTTAATGAAGAACGCTTCAATATGCTGGAAAGCCTGCTCCAGCTCGAAAATGATCATGCTCGCGCCTGCAACGGGAATGGGCAGATACTGCCAGAATTTGCTCAGCGTGGGGATGGAGGCGTACTTTCCGCGGATGCTCAGGGGAGAATTGCAAAACTTGACGCCGTAGATCACCAGTACCACGCCCAGGGCCATCACCGCCAGGTCAGCAAGCAGATCGGAAGCCATCAATACCTTTTGGGGCAGATACTTGTCAAAAGCGGTCATACGGATATGCGCGCGTTTGCGAATGGCCAGCGTTGCGGACAGCACCGCCATATACGCCATCATCGTCAGCACGATTTCCTCGCTCCAGTGCGGATCCGTAATGAAGGGAATATAGCGCCCCGCCACTGCCCAGGCGGTAATCAGGATATCGCCGATGAGCAGCAGCTTGCATATAAAGAGCAGGATCTTGTATGTCCAATCATACACGGGCTTTATTTTTTCGATTGTCCGAAAAAACGCAGGCATGCCGGAAACTCCTTTCTCACAAATCAGAGCAAAGCCGGATGCGGAAACGCTGTATGCTTACGTACGCCGCTTCCCGCTTCGATGGATCGGAAAGGGGCGCCGGGGACAACCCCTGCGCCCCTTGGCATATTCAGAATCTGTTACTGCATATCGAGCAGCTGCTGGTACAGGTCCGCCAAAGCGGCGGTGTTGGCCTGAATGGTGGGCTGGCAAGCTTCCACCCAGGGAGCCTTGTCTTCCACTTCGATGATGGTAGCGCCGTCGGCTTTGAGCAGTTCAAACGTATCGGCTTCGATCTTGGCGACGCTCTCACGGCATACCTGAGAAGCGTAAGCGGCCGCTTCCATGATCCAGCCCTGCTGTTCTTCGTTCAGCTTGGCCCAGGCGGCGTCGGTGATGATGATCTGCAGAGCGCCCAGGGTGTGGCCGTCCAGCAGCAGATAGGGGGCCACTTCCTGGAAGGCGTTGGAGCGATAGTTGGCGGTGGGCTGCTCAGCGCCGTCCACAACGCCGGTATTCAGGGCGGAATAGAGCTCGGTGAAGGCCACGGTGGTGGCGGAAGCGCCCAGGTTGCTGACCATGCCGGTCATCACCGGGTCGGAAGAAACGCGGATCTTCAGGCCCTTCAGGTCTTCCAGACCCTTCACTTCGTTTTTGAAGAAGAAGTGACGGAAGCCTTCTTCGCCGTAGCACAGGCCGCGCAGGGGCAGGCCGATTTCCTGGGGCTCAAGCAGGAAGTCCTGAGCCAGGTCGCTGGCGGCGAAATTCCAGAAATGCTCTTCGTTCACGAAGGTGTAGGGGATGGACAGCAGTTTGGCCTTGTCGCAGCCGTACTGCGTGAGGGCGAAAGCGGAAATGCGGCTGATGTCGGTGATGTTGCCGCCGCCCAGCAGGTTATCCAGGATCTGGTCCTCAGAGCCGAGCACGCCGCCGGCCTGAATATCGATGACTACGGAACCGCCGGAAAGCTCCTCTACCTTGGCTTTAAAGGCTTTCGCCATTTCGCCCACGATGGTGCCATCCAGGGGATTCACTTCCGCGTAGGTGAGGGTGATGGGGTCTTCAGCCAGTGCGGAAGCGCAGCTCAGCAGCAGAGCCAAAGCCAGAATGATGCCCAGGAATTTTTTCATAACAGCTACCTCCTAAAAATGTTTGGACGGCCTTCCCGACGCGTCCGTTATTTGTGAAAATGAAGGCATGCGCCGCTTGTGCAAAAGCATCCCTTCATCTCCCATATTGTTCATATTAAAGCATACATCGGGCGGAAAATCCATGGCGAGAACGGTAAAAATTCTTGCAAATGCCTCGGTTCTGTGCTATTGTATGTTCACTGGAGCGGCCAAAACCGGCAGACGAAACGCCAAAGTGCGCGGTTGGCTCCTTTAGGATTTTTTATACGCTGGGAGGAAACGTTATGGATCAATCCAGCCCCATCGTGATCCCGGTTAAGCTGGATGAAAAAACGTTCAAACGCTTCGCACGGTTCGATATGCTTACCCTGCGGCGGCAATGGGTCAGGCCCGCCGTGTTTTCCCTGATCCTGATCGGCTTCGCCATCGTTTCACTGCTGATTCAAAAGGAGCAGTCCGGACTGCTCGCGGCGGTATTGCTCACCGTCGGCCTGGGTCTGCCGCTGGTTTATTTGGGTTCGTTTTTAAGCCAGGTCAACATGCAGGCGGAGCGAAGCCGGCTGGGCAGCGGGAAGCGGGTTTACACCGTCACGTTGGACGGCGAAGGACTGACCGTTCACAACGACCGAAAACAGGAAGAAACGCTCCGCCTGCCCTGGGATAAAACGCAGCAAGCGTTCAGAAACCCGGGCTGCGTATACCTGTACGTTACGCCGATCAAGGCGTTTCTGCTGCCGAATGGCCAAGCCAACATGCCGGATCAGGCGGTTTGGGATTTCCTGGTGCAGCATATGGGCGCGGATAAATGCAAGGAAAGAAGGAAAAGAAGATGATCAAGGGAATTGTCAGGCATCATGATGATACGGTTCTCATCCCGCTGGGCGGCGGCACGTCACGGCGCATCCTGGCCTATCAAGACGATTTGATGGCTGTGGAGGTCAGCTTTGATACGGGTGCGCAGGGCGCCTCCCATACCCACCCGCATACCCAGTGCAGTTATGTGCTCTCCGGCGTGTTTTCCTATGCCGTGGAAGGTGAAGAAACGATCCTGAAACCCGGCGATTCCATCGTGGTCCCCGGCGGCTGCGAACACGGAACGGTGTGCCTGGAAAAAGGCGTCCTTTTGGATGTTTTTACCCCCGCCAGGCAGGATTTTCTGGCGTAACGCCCCGCTCCACTCACTACTTGGCGCACGCCATTCCGATCTCATCAGAATACAGGCTCATTCAGCGCCGTGCTATACTTGAAATGATCCGGAAAAAACGCTGAATACCCGAAACGGATTTTCAAACTCAAAAACTCACAAAGGAGAAAAACGAGGATGCGAGCGATCGATTTTCAAGCCGCCGACAGGAGGATCCAGGAATTGATCCGGCGGGACAGACTGCCCAACGTCAGCGTATGCGTCAGCGGCCCTGACGGCGTCGTATTTGAAAAAGGGTACGGATATCGGGACCGGGATTTTACCCTTCCCGTTGATCCGGACACCGTCTTTGGCATCGCCTCCATGTCCAAATCCATCACCGCCCTGGCCATCGCCATTTTGGAGTGCGAGGGAAAGCTGAGCTATGACGATCCCGTCAGCAAGTATTTCCCGGATTTCTCCGTGCCCGGCGCGCCTAAAGATATGGTCACTTTGCGCACCCTGGCGCGGCACACGGCGGGGATACCGCCCATGGAGCCGCTGGAATGGTCCATCGCCATGAACTCCCTGGGCCGGGACAGCGAATGGATTCGGAACATGCGCGCTTCGGCGCCGAATCCGATGGACAGGATCGAACAAATCATTGATTATATCGCCCGCTGCCCTTATCCCACGGTAGGCGCCCCCGGCGAAAACATGAGCTACAGCAACGAGGGGTACGCCATCCTTTCCTATGTGGTGGATCAGGCGGCGGGCATGCCGCTGGAGCAATTCTGCCAGGAGCGGGTTTTCGCACCCCTGGGCATGACGCGCACCCTGATGGACGACGACTGCGTAAGCGCCCACGTCATGGCCGGTGGCAATATCGTTTCCCTGTTTGAATTGGTGGATGGCGAACTGGTCTGCGACGATCACTGGAGTGTTCTGCCGCCCTTCCGGGGCTGCGCCATGGTCAAATCCACGGCGCGGGACATGGCGGCGTATTACCGGTGTTTGTCCAATTACGGCGTTCATGAAGGCCGTCAGGCGCTGCCCAGGGCGGCGGTGGAACGGATGATCGGCGCGGAAATCCCCGCCACCGATCAGGCGGTGTACGGCTTGGGCCTTTATAAACGGGTGAAGGCCGGGCACGTGATCTGCGAGCATTCCGGGGGACTGCACGGGGTCTCCACCAAAGGTGGGCTGCTGCTCGGGGAAGGGTACGGCTTCGCGGTGCTTTGCAGCCTCGGGGACGCGGATATGGACGACATTATGTGGACCCTGTACAACGCGGTGACAGGCCTGCCGCTTACGGAATCCCACCGCTGGTTCCGTCCGGTGGACCGCGTCTTTTCCGATCTGCCCATGCTGGAAGGCAGCTACATCGCCCACGAGGGCGAGCCTGCCATCGTCCGGGTGGACGACGCCGGCCATGCCCGCGTTTCCGACCACGACACAGACCTGGTTTACTGCGGCGCGGGGCGCTTCCTCGCTATGGATCAAAAGAAGCCGGACACGCTGCGCGGGCGGCTGGAATTCTTCTTCCGGGACGGCCATGCCTGGGGCGTCCGGGTGGGGAGCAGGATTTACAGCCGGGAAACGGGGAAAAATGATCGCTGATGAATCAATAAAGCCAGCGTGTTCGCGGTAAGAATTAAGGGGCGGATGATCCGCCCCTACTGTTTTATTGATCCTTCTTTCAGTTCCTTTCGGTAATGTTCCCATTCGGACGGAGAGCAGTATACGAAATGCTCCGACTCCACTTCCCGCATTTCGGGCTTCTCCTTTGAATAATCATGATCGCGCTCCGGCACGTAATCCACCCGGCGGCGTTTTCTTTCCGTGAGAGGATTGGGCTGGGGAATGGCGGAGAGCAGGGCGCGGGTATAGGGATGCAGGGGATGGCTGTACAGGTCGTCGCTGTTCGCCAGTTCCACCATTTTGCCGTAATACATCACGCCGATGCGGTCCGAGAAATACTTGACCACGCTCAGATTGTGAGCGATGAACAGAATCGTGAGCCCCAGGTCCTGCTTTAAGTCGTTGAGCAGGTTGATCACCTGGGCTTGAATGGACACGTCCAGCGCCGAAACCGGCTCGTCGGCGATGATCAGCCGGGGGCGTACGATCATGGCGCGGGCGATGCCCACGCGCTGCCGCTGGCCGCCGGAAAACTCATGGGGGTAGCGGGTGGCATGTTCTTCTGTCAGGCCCACCTTGTCCAGCATGGCGATCACCTGGCGGTGCGCTTCCTCCTTGGACATGCCGCGCAGGCGCAGGCTCTCCCCAACGATCTCCTCGATGGTCATGCGGGGGTTCAGGGATTCGATGGGATCCTGAAAGATCATGGCGATGTTCTGGCTCAGATATTCGGACAGCGAACGGTTCATTTTGCCGGAAATCTCCCGCCCGTCGAAGCGCACCGTGCCGCTGGTGGGATTATACAGGCGGATAATGGCGCGGCCGGTGGTGGTTTTACCGCAGCCGCTCTCTCCTACCAGACCGAAGGTTTCCGCCTGCCGGACGGAAAAGCTCACGTCATCCACGGCCTTTACCGTCAATTTCTTCCGCCCGTGGCCGCTGGTGAAATACTGGCAGAGATGCTCCACCTCCAGGATGTTTTTCGTTTCAGACACGTCCGCCAGCCTCCTTCATCCGCTGGATCCTGCGAGCCAGGCTTTCCGGCATTTCCACCTTCTCCGCCCTGGGATGCAGCAGCCAGGTGGCGGCGCAATGGGTATCGCTCAGACGGAAAATGGGCGGTTCCTCCTCAAAATCGATCTTCAGGGCATAGGGATTGCGCGGCGCGAAGGCGTCGCCCTTGGGCGGGTGGATCATATTGGGCGGTGTGCCGGGTATGGCCGCCAAGCGGTCCTTGGTGTCCAGATCGGGCATGGAGGAAAGCAGCGCCCAGGTATAGGGATGGGCGGGCTCCAGGAAGATTTCCTCCGCCGTGCCGGTCTCCACGATCTTTCCGGCGTACATGACGCAGATGCGGTCCGCCATCTGCGCCACCACGCCCAAATCGTGGGTGATGAAAATCACAGACAGCTTTCGTTCAGCCTTGAGGGTGTTGATCAGCTCCAATATTTTGGCCTGCACAGTCACGTCCAGCGCCGTGGTAGGTTCGTCGCAGATCATGATTTCCGGGTCGCCCGCCAGCGCGATGGCGATGACCACGCGCTGCCGCATGCCGCCGGAAAACTGGAAAGGATATTGGTCGATACGCCGTTCCGCCTCTGGAATGCCCACGTCCTTCATCAGCTGCAGCGCCTGGGCCCGGGCCTGCTTTTTGTCCATGCCCTTGCGGATGAGCACTTCGGCGATCTGCTTGCCCACCTTCATGATAGGGTTCAGGGAGGACAGGGGGTCCTGGAAGATCAGGCCGATGCGCTTGCCGCGGATGCCGTGCATCACGTTTTCCGGCGCGTGGGCCAAATCGACGCCGTCATACAGGATGGCGCCTTCGTCCACGGAGGCGTTGGAGGGCAGAATACCCATGATAGCCTTGGAGGTGACTGATTTGCCGGAGCCGCTTTCGCCCACGATGGCCATCGTTTCCCCCCGGCGCAGGTCAAAGCTGACGCCGCGCACGGCCTGTACGATGCCGCCATACGCCCGGAAAGAAACCCGCAGATCCTTGACATTCAGAATCGTTTCCTGCTCCATGCTCATACCTCCCCTCGGTGGCTGGGGTCAAGGGCGTCCCGCAGGCCGTTGCTGAGCATGTTGAAGGCCACCATAAGCACCGAGATCAGGATCGCCGGAAAAAGCGTCTGGTACGGGTATTGCAGCAGTACGCTCTGGCCCGTGGACAGCAGCACGCCGATGGAAGGCTCCGGCGGCTTGATGCCCAGGCCGATATAAGCCAGGAAGGATTCGGAGAAGATGGCCCCGGGCACGGCGATCATGGCGCGGGTGATCAGGGGACCGATGGTGTTGGGCAGGATATGGCGGAAGATCAGCCTCCAGTCGGGCACACCGAGCGTCCGCGCGCTGAGCACGTACTCACGGCCTTTGTATCGGTAGAACTGGGCGCGGGTGAGGCGCGCCGTGCCGATCCAGCCGGTGACGGTGAGCGCCAGGATGATCGAAAACATGCCCGAACCAAGCAGCAGCATGAACAGGATCGTCACCACCAGGTATGGCAGGCCGTCCAGGACCTCCGCCAGATGCGTCAGGAACATATCCACCTTGCCGCCGTAGTAACCGGCGACGGAGCCGTAAATGATTCCGATGATCAGGTTGGTCAGCACCGACAGAAGGGAAATGAGCAGCGATATGCGCGCGCCGTAGAACAGGCGGGTCAGGATGTCGCGGCCTAAGTAATCGGTGCCGAACCAATGGTATTCGTCCTCAGGCACACCGCAGTATTTATAGTAGTCCACCTTGACGTCCACCACGTCCTGCTTGCCCACCTTGTATTCCCGGATAATCTCGATCACCGAGCCCTCGGGGAAGCGATTCGTGTCGGAAATGGAGGTCTTCTTGCGGTTGGTCATCACGCGGGTGCCGTCGGCGACGCCGATTTTTTCCAGCAGCGGGATCTTGGGCGGCAGATGCTTCTGCTCCACATTCTGCCCCACATAGCTGTAGCCGCTGACCATCGGTACAATGACAGATAAAACGACGATGATCAGGATCGCGGACAGGCTCGCCATGGAAACGCGGCTGCGGCACAGCCGCCGCATCGCGTCGCGGTAGAAGCCGATGGGCTCTGTGGTGAACGCCTCGTCGTGGTAATGGTCCCGCGACGCTAATCTGAGTTTCTCATCCGGAACCTTCTGGATCGCCTCGGGGAGGCGATTTCTGTCTTCAATGATCATTTTCCGCCTCCAATACGAATCCTCGGATCGATGATGCCGTAGGAAATATCCACCACGAGGATGGTGATCAGCGAGATCAGCGAATAGAAAATCAGCAGCGCCACGGTCAGGAAATGGTCGCCGCCCTTGATGGATTCCACCAGCATGCCGCCCTCGCCGGGCACGGAAAACATATTTTCGATCACCAGCGAGCCGCCCATGATGCCGGTGATCATGGGGATGATGGTATTGGCGATGGGCACCATGGAATTTCGGAAGGCGTGCTTCCATGTGGCCTCCCGCTGCGTCAGGCCCTTGGTGCGCGCAAGCAGCATATACTCGGAGGAAAGCGTCTCAATGAGCTCGCCGCGCAGGTAGCGCGCGATGGTGGCAATGGGTCCCAGGGACAGCGCCACGATGGGCAGCACCATGGAGCGGAAGGCCGCCCACACGTCCGGCGCCTGCGTATCGTAAAGCGTGGGGAAAACCGGCCACGCGTAGGTGAACACGTATTGCAAAAGCGATGCGAACACAAACGACGGCACTGATATGAAAATCACGATCAAAAAGGACAGCACATGGTCAGGCCACCGGTTCCGTTTGAGCGCCGCAACCGTGCCCACGATGATCCCCAGGGGGATGGAAATGATCATCGAAAAGAAGTTCAGGATCATGGTGGGCGGGATGCGCGACATGATAATGTCGAATACCTCCATGCCCGGCCGCATCTTGACAGACGTGCCGAAATCGCCCCTTGTCACGATCCCTTCGAGAAAATAAAAGTATTGCACGATCATCGGGTCGTGCAGGTGCATGCGTTCCTCCAGCTTGTACTGAACCTCCGGCGGGACCTCCGGGTTCTCGAAAATGGTCATAGGCATGAGCCGTATGACCCAGAACGACAGCGTCATCACCAGGAAGATTGTCAGCAGCATGGCACCGATGCGCCCCAAGATATACTTAAACATCCGCTTCACCCATAAGGATATACTTTTTTCCGGATGATCCGGACCGCCTGCGCTCAGCATGGCGGAATGCCCGGCGGCCCTCCGCCATGCTGAACGCGGCAGACATACGCGGCGGCCTCCCCGCCGCGGGTGGAAAATGCCAACAAGCCTCCCCCGCCCCTTGGAGGGGGCAGGGGGAGGCAAGCCGGGCCAGAGGGCTTATTCAGCCACGTCCGCGTACATCAGGCCATAGCCAAATCCGGGAATATAATCGTCAACCGGCAGATCCAGCCGGTCGGAAATCAGCTGATAGCCGACCTCCTGCACCATGGGGATGTGAATGACCTTGTCCAGATAGATGTTTTCGAGCTTCGCGGTTTCCTCCAGCAGCCGCGCATAGTCCGCCTTCACCTCTTCGGAATCGCAGACCGCGTACTGGGCCTCGAACTCCTCGTCAAAGTAGTTGTTGGGATGGCTGCCGTAGGTGGTCAGGTAGTAGTAGAAGCAGGTGTAGGGATACGTCCGGCTGGCGCCGCGCGCCCAATCGTTGGGGGACAGATCCCACACGTCGGTGTTCTGCTTGTAAACGGTGGCGGAAATGCCGGCGTAGATGTCGAACACCAGCTGGACCTTGCCCTCGAAAATCACGGGCAGCTGCTCCTGCAGGTACTCGCCGGTGGCCTTCCAGGCCGTTTCATCGTCGCCGATGGCTAAGATGATGGTGATCACGGTATCCTCGGGCAGGCCGCACTCTTCATAGGCTTTGGCCAGATACTCGCGGGCCAGTTCAGGATTGTAGCCGTAGGGGCCCCACTCCTCCACCCGGGCAGTGACGGCCTTGCCGGCCTCGCTGTCACGATACGCCTGACCGGAGAACATGCCGGCCTGACCGTTGACGTAGGTGCCGCTGGGCTCCTGATAGCCGAAGATGCTGCGGGCGATGACTTCGCGGTTCATGGCGTGATACAGGGCCTTGCGGTAGTTCAGGGAGCCGGAGACAGGATTCTCGGGGTTCTTGCAGTTCACGTCGATGTGATATACGTCGATGGAGCTGTTCTGCACCAGCCGGGGATCGTCGATGTAGGTTTCGATGGTGTTCAGGTCAGGGCTCAGGTAATCCAGCTCGCCCTTTTCCCACAGCTCCACGCGGGCGTTCATTTCCTTGATGATGCGCACTTCCACGCGGTCGAAGTGGAACAGCTCGGGCTGCCAGTAGTTTTCATTGCGAACATAGGTCTGCACGGAATCATGCACCCAGTTTTCCAGCTTGTAGGGGCCCGCGCTCATCCACTGCTCGGCAGTCAGGCCATAGGTGGTGGCAGTGCGGTCCTCGTTCATGCCGGCTTCGTAATAGGGCTCGTACACCATGGCGGTGGCGCGGTTGGTGAACTGAGAGCAAACGTTCGTGGCGGTCACCTTGCTGATGGTTGTGATTTCGATGGTGTAATCATCCACCTTCTTGATGCCTACGTCTTCCCAGGCCACGGGCGCGTCGCTGGTCTGCTTGCTGTACTCCTTGGCGTTGACGATCGTGATGTTGTAGTCGGACAGAAAGTCCGCCATCTGGTTGGTCAGGATGGGATCCAGCAGCATCTTGAACGAATACATCACGGTGTCGGCGTTGATGGGCTCGCCGTTGGCCCAGCAGGCTTCGGGACGCAGCTTGATCTGCCATACGTTCTCGGAAACCTCCACCGGCAGTTCGGCGGCGATATCTCCGATATATTTGTAATTGAGGCGGGTTTCGTCCACGACGGTGCGGTACAGCGTGGCGCCGCAGTAGCCAATGGGCGTGTCCAAAGAGGTTTCCACCGAGTTGTGCCCGTTCAGGATGGGGGTATCGGCGCCGAGATAGGTGCGGAACACCTTTTCGGCGCTCGCCGAAGCCGCAACGCACAGGGCCAGCGTCAGCACCAGTACCAACAGGGTCAGTTTCTTCATTCCTTGGTCCTCCTTTGATATTTGGGTTTCAGGGAAATAAAGCGGCCGCAAGGCTTAGCACAGTCAATACAGCGGAAGCGATCAGCAGAGGAACGGCGTCCGTGTGACCGCCGCGGCTGCCGCGGTAAGCGGCGTAGTCCTCCGTTTCTTCCCGCCCTCCCCTGAACGTGTTAAGGAATACGCGCTTGAGCATCCGCGTTCCCCACATCAGGGAGGCAAACATTTTCATGTTGCCCAACAGACGGAAAAGCCCTACGATCAGAGCCCCGGACGCCAGCGAAAACAGCAGATTGGACAGGATATGTCCCTGCCGCGCGCCGTATACCAGAAACAGAAGGATACCCAATGCCAATGCCGCGAGATATGGGATCGGGGATCGTTTCCCGCCCACGTACCATACCTCCTCCGAAAAATCAGACGCTCCCATGACTTGTTGCTTTCCATGCTTGCAATTCTACAATACCATAACTTTTTTGCGTATTCAAGCATAATACTGTATATATACACAAAAAAAGCAGTGCATGTTGCAGGTTTTTCGCAGCGGTCGTAGTTGGCGGAAACAGTATTCACCCCCGTGCATGGTACATACAGGGAAAACCACGGTGTCAAAGAGGTCAGTCTCCCGGAAAAACATCATCTGAATGACTAACGGCGTTGATGCAATCATTCCGAAGGAAACATTTGCGGCAGTGCAGACAGAAAACCAACGTCGGAGCAATATTGTCATAGATGAAAGCGGAGCCCGACAATGAGGTGCGTGGAGTCACATCCAAATAATCGATGATATATAGCAATTCTGGGACTGAGGGATTCGCTCTTCCACTGTTGATTGTAAATGTTGCAATCAGAAAAATAGTATGTGGAAAGCGAGCGTTTATATTGATTTTCTGCCTTATAATCAATATAATTGATTTTGATAGCCTTCACAGCAAGCGCTAAGGTGTTTCGGCTTGTTATAATGGCAATAAAAAAGAAAGGTGGAAAACAAATGAAAAAGGTCGTTGCTATGCTGCTGGTTTTCTGCATGCTGTTCGGTTATGCCGCCGCGGCGGAGGAAAGCATTCTGGATTCAGCCTTTGCGCAAGGCATCATTGCCCTGCTGAACAGCTTCGACATTGCGCGGGACATGCTGACCCTGAACGTGGATTACCAGGGGGGAAGCGTTTTCAGCGCTAAATTGAAGGGACGGGAAAACATGTTTGACCTGTCCGCGGCTGTTGACGGAAACAGCCTGCAGGCCCAGGTTTCCGACACGGACATTTCCGTCAGCGCGGACGGCATGACCTTTAGCCTCCTGTATGAGGATGTGGAAGCCTTGATTAACAGCTTCACCTCGGAGGCGGCTCCGGCCCTGGAAGCATACAAGCAAATCTTCTCGCTTCTGCTGGATAAAGTCATCATGCCCGATGTGGTCATGGATTACTCCGACGGCACGCACATCACGTATTCCGCGGACGAAAAGACGCTGCTTGGCCGTCTTGCCGAATTCGCTGACGCCGTCCTGGCCAATGAACAGTACATCGCCCCTGTGGAACAGGCGATTCAGCTCATCAGCTCGATCACCGGCGGGGAGGCCATGACGCTCAGGCAGTTCAGGGAACAGATCGACGCGGAGCTCAAACGGCTGGAAACGGCGGAAACCGATTTCGCAGTTGCTTTTGAATTCATCACCGACAACGCTTTCACCAAGGTCGACGTGACCGGAGAAATCGGTAACTCCTTTGACAAGTATGCCATGACCTGGATGTACCGCAACGAGGAGGACGCGTACAAGCTGGACGGCCTGCTCTGGGAAACCCGGGTCATGGGCGAAAAGACCAGGAAGTATGAAATCACGATCAAGACGGACTTCCGGGGGAACGAGGAGGAGAACATCTGGAGCCTGTCCATCGATCATCCCTCGGCCGGCTTCAACCTGGAAGCGAGCGGCAATATGCAGGAAAACCTGGGCTCGTTCTGCTTCTACCTCAATCATCTTTACCGGCCGGAAAGCGGCTTCATGGTTCAGCTCGACTACGCCCTGGAGGACGACGGGCTGATGGCGACGGCCTTTGTCGCGCCGGGCAGGATGGGCTATTACATCGGCACGCTGATGGTGTCGGAAAAGCGGCTCAACCTGACCGTCAAGAGTTATTCCGGCCGCAAGCTGTTCGTGCTGAACCTGTACGCGGATGAGCAGAACAGCCTGAAATACGGCTACATGGAATACAACCCGAGCGTAATGAACGCCTACAACTACAACAGAAAGGCCATCATGGACAGCAGCTCCGTGACCGCCGAATACGACGGAGAAAAATTAATAATCAAATCGAACGGCGTCACCGTCACCTGCACCGGCGCGTTTGAATCAGACCAAGCCTACGTTATCACCCTGAAAGCCGAAGGCGAATCAGTAAAGCCCGAAGAAGACACGGCGTATATCCGGTTTGAATACGAGGGCGAGGAAGGAAACTATGCCATCACCGGCCGGATGATCGAACCGCAGGGAACCGACATGGTGAAGATCACGCTCGTCTGCGAACCATCCGAGGGCATCACGGAATATCTGCGGGACAAAGAAGACGTGATCAGGCTGACACCCGAAACAATTCAAATGATGCTGACGCAGTAATGCGCAAAACAGCACAGCGCCGCCCGAACGGGCGGCGCTTTTGCGTTGGTTTATTTTTCTTTTCCGCCGGCCAGCGCGTCGAGCCACTGTCCGCAGCCCTCCTGAATATCGCGGCAGGCAGTGTCGAAATCGCCGGTATACCAGGGGTCGTCGATGCCGCGCGGGTCAGATGAATGCTCCAGCAGCAAATGGATTTTCCCCTCCGGGTCTCCCCCGCAGATGCGGCGCATGCTGTTCAGGTTCCATTGCTCCATGCCAAGCAGCAGGTCATATTCCCGATAATCCGCTTTGGTCATCTGCCGGGCGCGCTTGCCGGAGCAGTCGATGCCCAGGGAATACAGCTTGCGTTTGGCGGGGGGATAGACCGGATTGCCCAATTCCTCATTGCTGGTCGCGGCGGACGCCACGTAAAACACTCCGCCCAGTCCGCGCTTTTCCGCCATGTCCCGGAAGATAAATTCCGCCATGGGACTGCGGCAGATATTGCCCAGGCAGACCATCAGGATCTTTATCAAATAACCGTCCTCCTTTTGCCGCTTCTAATCGAATGTTTTCGCATAATGGCAAAAGTCCAAAATCCTTTATGCCTTTCTCGGAAGGGGTCTGGGGGAACCGCTCTTTGGGCATCAAAGAGCGGTTCCCCCCAGCATTCTTCCATTTTATTCGGCTTAGGGCTGAATCAGGCGCACGCCGCGCTTGGCCACGTAATCCATGGTGAGCCAGTATTCCATCCCGCCGTACTCGTCGGTTTCAAAGAACCAGCGCGCGCCGGGCATATCGTCCAGCGTCAGGGCGGCGCGGAACACGCCGGGGCGCTTTTCGTAATACTGCGAGGCGTCCTTGATGCGCTCAAAGGTGGCGAGCGGAGCGGAGTCTACCACGCGGACCATGGAACCGTCGTCCGAAATGCCGCTGACCATGGCGATGTGGCCCCGTGCAATGGAGAAGGAAAAGAACGCGCCATTGCGGATCAGCCCGGCGATCTTCTCCGGTTCATTGATCAGTTCGCCCTGTGTGGTAAAACCAAAGTCACGGGCAGCAGTGTTGATGAGCAGGGTGTTGTTGGTGCCCTCCTCGGGAATGAGGCAATAGGAATATTTCGTGGCCAGGTTCTGCGGCAGTGTTTTTTCTTCGGTGATGCCCATGCGGCTGAGCGCGTGGCTCAGGGCGAAGATGGCGCAGCCGGACTTGCCCAGGTTGCTGTGACGGTATTTCTTGTCCTTCCACCATCCGTCCTTCTGGCTGTAGATTTCCTGCACGCCGTCATTCGCGGTCAACGCGCCGTCCACGCTAAACTCTGCCGTCGCGGTCTGGTAAGTCCCCTTTTCGTCGGTCACGGTGACATAGAGTTTATAGGTCCCCGCCTGCCGGGGCCGGTACGCCGCGCTGAAATGCGCTCCGGGCTCGGATTCGATGATCTGGCTGCCGTTGAAATACAGGGAATACTGCGCCTGATGCAGTGTCCAGGCGTTCACCTGAATGTCCAGCACGTCGCCGACAGCCATGGTGTCGGCGCTGAGGGTCAGCTCGATTTCGCCTTCGGGCAGGAGTTCCGGTTGGTTCCTCAGCACGGCAAAGCCGTCGTAATGGGCGATGAAAACCGCCTTGCCTCCTTCCGCGTCCACCAGCGCGCCGAACAGGTACTGATCCTGGTCGTTGAAAAAGCCGCAGCGGTAGGTTCCGTTTTCCACGGCGGTGACGCCGTAGAGCTTATCCTTGCTAAATGTCTTGTACTTTTTCCGCAGCGCGGCTTCGGCCTTGGACAGCGCTTCAGTGCGGCTCAGGCTGCCGGTCTGCTCGTCGGTATCCTCCGGCCCGGCCAGGGCGAGGACGGATGCGGGCACATAGCCGCAAACGCCCTTGGATACGATGACCAGGCATTGGCCTTTTTCGATCAGCGTCACCGTCACTTCGTCGCGCGGATTCAGGGAAGCGATGGTTTCGGCTTTCGCGTCGGCAGACACTCTTACTTCGGTCTGCTGCGTGACGATGGCCTTTTCCTTCATCCAGGCGATTTCCCCGGACGGCTCCTCCTTCTGATAGGACAGCGCTTTTGTTTCCACATAGCCGGTCACGCCGTCGCGGCTGACCTTCGTCCAGTCTCCTTTGGTTTCCTCCACCAGCACGGATTCCCACCCGCCGACGGGCAGCGCTACGGGAACGCTCTCCTTGCCTTCCCTGGGACGGACCAGGAGCAGAAGCATGCCCTCGTCCGCATAGATTTCCTTGCCCACCATGTTTTGAGGCAGCTTCAGATAATCCGTTTTCACATAGCCGGTCTTTTTCTTATATGTGATTTTGGACCAAGTCTCCCCCACTTCCTCCACTTCCACCATGGACTTGTTGGGTACGGAATCCACTAATTTGCCCTTATCATCGGGCGTTTTGCGCATATTCAGCGGGCCTTTCGGTGTCACCACACGCGCGGGTTCCGCCAGCGCTGCGCACATCATCAGGCACAGCATAAAAATGGCGGCGATCAGAACGAATACTTTCCTTGATTTCACTTTCGTAAACCCTCCCAATCCGGATAAACCGGAGGAGTTTTCTGGGGGAAACCATTCTTTGGAGGCCAAAGATTGCCTTCCCCTCGCAGGGGAAGGTGGCGCGAAGCGCCGGATGAGGTCTATCCCCCAGACCCCCTTCCAAGAAAGCCATAATAAGGGTTTCAGACTTTTTGCCATTTTGCGAAGAGATTCGCTAATCAGGGACTACTCCGCGCGAAACGCGGACGGATCGATTAAACCATGATGGTCGGTGTCTTTCCCTTCGGGAGCCGCCGACACGGCCGACCGCGCTTTGCTCCGGTCGCCTCATCATTATACCATAACGCCCGCCGCCTTGCCCTTCGGGAGTCGGCGGGACGGCCGACCGCGCTTTGCGCCGGTCGCCTCGTTATTATATCATAACGCCCACCGCCTTGCCCTTCGGGAGTCGGCGGGACGGCCGACCGTGCTTTGCGCCGGTCGCCTCGTTATTATACCATAAATCACGCGTTTTGGCTACTGCCCGGCTCCGCTTCCATCCCCAGGTATTTTTTGATTTCATCGATATACCGTTCCCCTGCGGGACTCAGGATGCTGTTTTTCCTCGTGATATAGCCAATCTCCATCACCTGGCCCGCGTCCATTTCCGCGCTTCGGAAGGGCACAGCCACATAATCGCTGCCGTTCAGTTCCTCGCAGATGATGCCGGAGCAGAGCGTATACCCGTTCAGCCCGATCATCAGGTTCAGCACCGTCGCCCGGTCGCAGCACTTGATGAGGCGGGGATACTCATTGGTGGACAGGATTTCTTCCGACAGATAGAAATTGCTGTTGTCCCCCTGCTCAAAAGAGATGCAGGGATAGGGCGCAAGATCCGCAAAAGAGATGGTTTCCGCCGCCGCGAGCGGATGCTCTTTCCACAGGTACACGTAGGCGTCGCAGCGGATGAGCGGCGTGAAAAGCAGATTGGCGGAAGACAGCAGTTTCAGAATGGCCCTTCGGTTAAAGTCGTTCAGGTACAGAATGCCGATTTCGCTCCGGGAGGACGCCACGTCGTCCATCACGTCCTTTGTCCGCGTTTCGCGGATAGCAAATTCATACTCCGCCACGTCGAATGTCTTGGTCATCTCCACGAACGCCTTGACCGCGAACGAATAATGCTGGGTAGACACGGCGAACTGGCGCTTGCGCTTGCCCTGCTTGCTGTAAACGTCCAGCAGGTTCTGGTACTGGCTGTAAACCTGCCGGGCGTAGGGCAGGAAATTGAGCCCCTCCGCCGTCAGGGTCACGCCCTTGCCGCTTCGGTTGAATATCAGGATGCCGATTTCCTTTTCCAGCTCCTTCACCGCGCTGGTCAGCGACGGCTGGGATACGTAGAGCTTGTCCGCCGCCTTGTTGAAGGAACCCGTTTCGGAGATGGTGATAATGTAGTTGAGCTGCTGCAAAGTCATATACTCACCTGCCGCGTTTATTTGGAACGAGTCTATTTTATTGGAAATGCGCTGAAAAGTCAATGACGGATCATATTTTGCTCTCCGGCGGGGCATACTGACCCGTGATAAGGGAGATGATTGTTTGCTGTATTTGCAGCTCAAATCGCGCACGACCGCCAGGCCGGGAGAACAGCTTCTGGTGCGCCATGTGGCCGACGCCCTGGACAGCGAAGGCGCGAAGGTTATGGATCTGCCGGTGGAATGCGTAACCAGGGAGGGTGTCTGGCGCTTGCCCGCCATGGCGGTAATCAAGTCCGTGATGCCTCTCTGCCCGGACATTCAGATGCTTGGGCCATCGGAATGTTTTGTGCATATCCTGCCGGAAGGCAAGCGCAACCGTTCCCGGCCGGTGCGAACGGTTTTCGCGTTTCTGATTCTGTTGGTGGGCAGCGCCTTGGCCATCACCTGGTTCCACGCGGACGTGAACATGCTGGACGCGCAGCAGGCGCTGTTCCGCTTCATCACCGGGCATCAGGCGGAAAACGAATGGCTGATCACCGGGCCTTACGCGGCAGGCGTATTTTTCGGCGTATCGCTGTTTTACGCGCTGATTGGGAAGAGGCGTTCGGCCACGCCGCTTGAAATCAAGCTGGAAGAATACCGCCAGTCCGCCGAGCAGGCGTCGGGGCTGACGCCGTGATGGTTGACGCGGCGCTGGAAGTATTCCTGGGGCTGATGGGCGGCGTGACGGTGGGCGTGTGCGCGGCGCCGCTGTGGATGATGCTGCAAATCCCGATGCGGCTGACAGACATTCTGAACATCAAAGCCGATATGCGCGTCTGCGGTCTCGCCCTCGCCATCGGCGCGGCCATCGGAGCCATCCGCGCGGCAGGCTTTTTGCCGGAGGTCTTCGGCATCCTCGCCATGGCGTTGGGCGGTTTTTTCGTGGGGATGCTGGCTTCCGCGCTGGCCGAGGCGGTGGAGGTGGTGCCCGTTTTCTTTGACCGCCTCAGTATCGCCGTGGACATGCGCTTCGCCGCCGCCGCCCTCGCCATTGGGAAAACCTTGGGAGTCATCCTGGCGGCGATGGTAAATTAAAGAATATTTAAGTCAGGATCGAGGACGGAGCAGGGGGCCTCTTCGGCCCCCTAAACCCCTGAACCAGAGGGTTTCACCCTCTGGACTCCAATAGGTGAATTTGCTTGGTTGGGCAAAAAACTACATTCACCAGTCGATTTGGAGTTACGGAAAATAGAAGCTTCTGGCCCAAGAAAGCCGGGAAAATCCGAGGGGGAAAGTTCACTTTCCCCTGCGGATTATTCCCTGGCTTTCACCGGACGCAAAGCGTCCGGTATGGCGGCTTCGCCGCCGGGCCAGAAGCACAACGTCAATAGTTTGTCTGTTCCTCTCAAGTTTCAGCGGGAACATAGTCTTTTCAACCCATCCGGTAGCTTCCGCTATTGCGGGTCCAGGGGGATCATCCCCCTGGTGGGGTCTGGGGTGAAACCCCAGCGTAACCTTTTGCTTCTGATTTAATGTGTTCATTATTCAGCGAGGTGTCTATGTACATCATTCCCCTCCCCCATCCCCTGGATTATCTTCCCCGTCCTGGCAGGCGGGAGATTCGCGCGCGGGACATTCCCGCGCTGCCACTTTCAAGAAATGAAAGGAAAGAAAGCCATGCAGCAGAAAGCAAATCATAATTCGGCGCAGGAACGCTACGCCGCGCTGGTGAAGCGGCTGACGCCCAAATCGAAGCTCGGGCAGGGATGCCTTCGCTCTTTCTGGACAGGCGGAGCAATCTGCATGCTGGGCCAGACGCTTTCCGACATCGCGGACAAATGGCTGGATTTCACATCAGCCGACGCCTCCGCCTTCGCTTCAATCGCGCTCATTTTTCTGACCGCGTTGCTGACAGGCATCGGCGTGTTTGACAAAATCGCGCGGTATGCCGGCGCGGGCACGGTGGTGCCCATCACGGGCTTTGCCAATGCCATGGTCTCCCCCGCCATGGAATTCAAGCCGGAGGGCTGGGTGCTTGGCACCGGTGCGCGTCTGTTCACGATTGCCGGGCCGGTGCTGGTGTACGGCGTCAGCGCTTCGGTGATCGTCGGCATCCTCTATTATATTATCAGGTGGTGATCGGCATGGCAAAGCGCCGGATCGGGGAAAATACAATTGCCTTTGCGAATTGCCCGCGCATCCTTGCCAGCGCGGCGGTGGTCGGGCCGAAGGAGGGCCGCGGCCCGCTGGGCCAGGCGTTTGACCTGGCGCTGGACGACGCGCTGTACGGGCAGCAAAGCTATGAGCAGGCAGAGCGCTCTATATTTCATGAGGCCTGCGAACGATGCCTGAAAAAAGCGGGCGTTCCCAGAGAACAGGTTCAGGCGCTGCTGGGCGGCGACCTGCTGAACCAGATCATGGCCGCGTCCCTTGCGGCGCGGGATTTGTCCATCCCCTTTTTCGGGCTGTACGGCGCCTGCTCCACCATGGCGGAATCGCTGATTTTGGGCAGCATTCTGGTGGACGGCGGCTACGCTTCTCCGGTGCTGTGCGCCACTGGGAGCCATTACTGCACCGCCGAGCGCCAGTACCGTTTCCCCCTCGAATACGGCAATCAGCGCACGATGGCCGCGCAATGGACGGTGACGGGCACAGGCGCCTGCCTGCTTGGAGAAGCGGGCAGCAGCCTTGCGCATGTCGAGATGGCGACCGTCGGCCAGGTGGTGGATATGGGTATCCGCGACGCCAACAACATGGGGGCGGTCATGGCTCCCGCCGCGGCGGACACGCTGAAGCGCCACTTTCTGGACACGGGCCGGAAGCCCCCGGATTATGACCGGATCATCACCGGCGACCTGGGCAGGGTGGGCAGCCAGCTCCTTACGGAACTGATGGAAGAGAACGGATATCCGCTCAAAGAGAGACGGTACATGGACTGCGGCCTGTGCATATTTGATCCGGAGGACGACGTGCACGCCGGAGCCAGCGGGTGCGGCTGTTCCGCTACGGTGCTCAGCGCCATGATCCTGCCGAAGCTTCAAAGCGGCGAATGGAAGCGGGTGCTCTTCATGGCGACCGGCGCGCTGCTCAGCCCCACCACCAGCCAGCAAGGGGAAACCATTCCGGGCATTGCCCACGCGGTGGTACTGGAAGGAGGAAAGCATTCATGATGACCTATCTGAAAGTGTTCCTGACCGGCGGGCTGCTTTGCGTGATCGGCGAAGTGCTGATCCTGAAAACCAAGCTGACGCCCGCCCGCATCCTGGTGCTGTACATCACCGCGGGCGTGGCGCTGAGCGCGGTTGGCGTATACGGACCGCTCGTCCGGTTCGGCGCGGCGGGGGCAACGGTACCGCTGACCGGCTTTGGCCACGCCCTGGCGCAGGGCGCGATCTCCGCCGTGCAGGAGAAAGGACTCATCGGGGCGTTCACCGGCGGTTTGCAGGCCACTGCCGGAGGCATCGCCGCCGCGGTGTTTTTCGGTTTTCTGGCAGCGGCACTCTTCAAGCCAAAGCCTAAGGATACGTAAGGGACACCTTAAGTCAGAAACAAATGCCTGACAAATCGCTTTCCGTCCTACTGTACGGAGAGCGTTTTTTGTTGTATAATGAATCAAACGCGCGGAAAGGAGGCGGTTTTATGGAGACGGAGCGGGAAACGCCCGTGCAGTGCCAGATCGACGGGATTCCATTTGAAGCCTGGGAAGAACCTGATCTTCGCTGGATAAAGACCTATGGAACCGTCTTCCGGGTGTGGGATCACCAGGCGTCGGGAAATCTGTGCTTTGGCGTGAGCGGCCCGTACGGAAAGCTGTTCATCAAATACGCCGGCGCGCGGACGGTAAACCATCAGGGCGAACCCGCCGATGCGATCTATACGCTGCAGGAAGCGCTGCCGCTCTATGAACGTAGCCATCCGGCGCTCGTCAGGCTTTGTGCCCATGGCCCGGCGGGCGACGGCTACGCCGCCGTCTTTGAATGGCGCGACGCGCTGCCGCTGAACGGACGTTTCAAGCGTTACTCCGTGCGGGAGCACGCGCAAAGGCTGCCCCTCATCAACACGCTCACCATGCTGGACCACGTGTTTGATCTTCACGCCGAGCTCGCCAGGGAGGGCGTCATCGCCTCCAACTTTCACGACGGCCACGTCCTGATCGACTTTGGAAAGAACGAGGCCGTGGTGTGCGATATCAGCCTGTACCTGCGCAAGCCCGCCTTCAATCATAAGGGGCTGATGCGCGGTTCCCCGGAGTTCATGGCCCCCGAAGAAGCAGAGCTGAACGCGGCCCTGGACGAAACGACGACCCTGTACAACATGGGGGCACTGGCCTTCGCGTTCTTCGGCGACAACGATGACAGGACGCTCAAAAAATGGATCGGGCCCAAGCCGCTGTTTCAGGTGGCAAGCCGGGCCACAAAAGCAAAAAAGACCGACCGCTATCCTTCCATGCGCGCGTTTCAGGACGCGTGGCGGGAAGCGGTCGGATGGTGCAGGCTGTGATGAAACAAACACACAAGACGGGAGGAAAACGCAATGCTTTCATCCAGTGAAATCGAAAGGAAATGGGAAACAATCGCCCGGAGAAAGGCTTCCCTGAGTATTCCGAACCTGCTGCTGCTCGGTATATTGGCAGGCATGTTTATCGCCTTCGGCGCGCTTGGAAGCACCATCGTGTCATCCGGTGTGGGTGGAGGTCTGGGAAAGCTGCTTGGGGCCTGCGTATTCCCTTGCGGACTGATGCTGGTGGTGATGGCAGGGGCTGAGCTGTTCACCGGCAACTGCCTGATGGCAGGCCCCGCGCTGAACGGCAAAGTAAAATGGACGGGCGTGCTGAAAAACTGGCTGCTCGTCTACCTGGGCAATATGTGCGGCGCATTCCTATTTGCCTGGCTGGTGAATCAAAGCGGGTTGATCGCAGGCGCTGACCTGGCTGCTTCCGCAAAATCCATCGCCACGAATAAATGCGCCCTGACCTTCGGCCAGGCTCTGCTACGCGGCATCGCATGCAACATCCTGGTCTGCGGCGCGGTATGGATGGCGTCCGGCGCGCAGAACGCGGGCGGGAAGGCAGCGCTTTGCTTCTTCCCGGTCATGCTGTTCGTCGTCTGCGGTTTTGAGCACTCCGTGGCAAATATGTATTATGTCCCGCTGGGCATGCTGCTTGGCGCGGAAGGCGTGACAATCGCAGGTTATCTTCTGAATAACCTCCTGCCCGTCACCTTGGGAAATATCATCGGCGGCGCGGGTCTCGCGGTGATATACGCCGCGATCTATCGGGAATAACGAATCGGCATACCCCACGGATTATTGACCTTTGAGGAAAGAAAGCACATCGTGCCACCAGGGGAACAGCACATCGTCCGCGGAGCGGTAAATCTCATGCTTTGCCCCCGCCACGGTCACATGCGTTCCCTGTTTGATCCGGTCAATAAACTGCTTCTGCGGTTCGGGCAGAACCGTGTTGTCCAGCGCCGCGGTGCACAGGAGCACGGGGCAGGCGATCTTTTCCGGTTCGCCCGGAGCGAGGAGCCGTTTGGTCACGTTCGCGGCTTCCAGCGTCCATCCATAGGAGGGGCCGTTGTTCTGGAACTCCTTATGGCTCATCCTCGCGTCCTCATACCAGTCGAAGCGCTCGCGGCCCATGGCGCAGGAGGTTTCAAAGTTTTCTTTCTCCGTGTACGGCTTGGATACGAACACGCGGTTCCTGCCTTTTCCCGCCAGCTTCATGACGCGGCACATGAGCTTTACCGCAGTTGTGGGCATGCCGAGATTCGCCGCTATCATCGGGGCGCAGAAAACGGCGCGGCTGAACGTGCCGGCGTGCTTTTCCAGATACAGGCCGGTGACCGCCCCGCCCATGGAGTGGCAAAATACCATCCAGGGCTTTGGCATGTCTGCGAGCGCTTTGTCCGCGATGATTTCGAGGTCCTGCACGTAATCATCGAAGCGGTCCACGTCGGTCAGGGAAATGTCCCGCACCTTTTCATGACGCCACGATCTGCCGTGGCCCCGCTGATCGTAGGCGACCACGCTGAACCCGTTATGCAGCAGGGAATATGTGAGCTCTGAAAACTTATACGCGTTCTCCGTGAATCCGTGCACGATCAGCACCGTTCCCCTGGCCTGTTCCGTTTTGAACCGGGAGCAGAACAGGGGCTTTTCGTTTGCGCCCGGAATGTGCATATCCTGCTCCCGCGCCTCCAGATAGGGGAACACCATTTTCTCCATGGTTTCCGCGTAAGCAGAGGAAAGAACCAGACCGTCCGAATTGAAGCGTTCCTGCGCCATCTTCTTCCACCTCACCGAATATTGATTGATATTCAAGCCAGCCTGCCATTATCTGCTTTAATTATACAGCAGCGCAAACGGATTGTCAAAGCAGTTCCTCCAAAAATAAACCGCGGAGCCGCGCCAAACGCGCGCGGCTCCGTTTCTTTCAGATGTTTCTATTATTCGTAGAGCGGATAGTTTTTCATCAGCGCCGCGACTTCGTCCCGTACCTGCGGCACGGCGGCTTCGCCTTCACGCAGCACCCGGGCGATCCAGCCCGCGATCTTCACCATCTCCGGTTCCTTCAGGCCGCGGGTGGTGGCGGCGGGCGTGCCGACGCGCAGGCCGCTGGTCACGAAGGGACTGCGGGTCTCGTTGGGCACGGTGTTTTTGTTCACGGTAATGTTGGCGTCCTCCAGCAGAGATTCCATCAGCTTGCCGGTCATCTCTGTGCCGGTAAAGTCCAACAGCAGCAGATGATTGTCCGTGCCGCCGGACACCATGCGCACGCCCTCCGCGCGGAACGCGTTCTCCAGCGCCTTGGCATTTTTCACGATCTGTTTCTGGTAGGCTTTAAACTCATCCGTCATTGCTTCTCCCAAACAAACGGCCTTGCCAGCGATCACGTGCTCCAGCGGGCCGCCCTGGGTGCCGGGGAAGATGGCCTTGTCGATGGCTTTGGCGTACTGCTCCTTGCACAGGATCATGCCGCCGCGCGGGCCGCGAAGCGTTTTATGCGTCGTCGTCGTCACAATATCGGCGTACGGCACGGGGCTTGGATGCTCGCCCGCGGCAACGAGGCCGGCGATATGCGCCATGTCCACCATCAGCAGAGCGCCCACCTCATCGGCGATTTCCCTTAGCTTCACAAAGTCGATCACCCGGGGATAGGCGGAAGCGCCTGCCACGATCAGCTTGGGCTCATGCCTGACCGCCAGGGCGCGCACCTCATCATAATCAATGGTTTCCGTTTCCTTGCTCACGCCGTAGGGAACGAAGTTGAAATACGCCCCGCTCATATTCACCGGGCTGCCGTGGGTCAGATGGCCGCCGTTGCTCAGGCTCATCCCCATCACGGTATCGCCGGGCTTGAGCAGCGCGAAATAAACCGCCGTGTTGGCCTGCGCGCCGCTATGGGGCTGCACGTTGGCATGATCCGCGCCAAACAGAGCGCACGCCCGCTTGCGGGCCAGTTCTTCCACGATGTCCACATATTCGCATCCGCCGTAATAACGCTTGCCCGGATAGCCTTCGGCATATTTGTTCGTCAGGCACGAGCCCATCGCAGCCATCACCGCGGGCGAAACAAAGTTTTCGCTGGCAATCAGTTCGATGTGCGTGCGCTGCCGGTTCAGTTCCAGTTCAATCGCCTCTGCGACCTCGGGGTCCGCTTTGCGGATCAGTTCCAATTCCATCTGGCGTGTCCTCCATAATATAGTATCTTTCACAGTATACCAGCATACAAAAAGAACGGCAAGAGCGGATACAGAAAAAGTACCGAATATCAAATTCGATGTGTCCGCTCCAGTGATTACGCTATGGCAATAAGGTAGAGGACACTACATATTATCTCCTAACTCCAAACTGAATTAACCCCCATTGACAAACGGCGGAAACCTGATATAATGTTAAACAGTTAATGATTAATCGCTTAATTTTTTATTCCGAAAGGAGGGGAACTGATGAATTACTGGGAAGCCGTAGGGGCTATGCACCGGCTGGAGCTCCTGCGGCGGATACAGGTGCGCGCCGTGATGAGCGATTCGGGGCTGCATCCCGGCCAGCCGCGCCTGCTGCAATTCATCTGGGATCATCCCGGATGCACCCAAAAGGAAGCGGCGGACGAACTGGACGTAACGCCCGCGTCCGCGGCGGCCAGCCTGAAACGGCTGGAAAAAGCGGGATTCGTGCTGCGGCGGTCCGATGAAAAAGACAGCCGGCGAAACCAGCTGTTCATCACCGACAAGGGCGTTTCCCATATGGAGGAAAACAAGCGCCAGTTCGCCCGACTGGACGAAAGGATGTTTCAGGGCATGGACGAAAACGAGGTGGAAGCTTTCCGCCGCGCCTGCGAAAAAATGTTCGACAACCTGGCCGACGAAAGCTGCCGCCATCTGACCATCTGGAAGCTGGCCCAGAAAGCGCACGAAAAAGAGGAGGGAAAAACCACTTGAGCCAAAAAAAGAAAAAAGACAGCATCCTGATGCTGCTGAAATACGCGGGCAAATACAAATGGCCGCTGATGCTGTGCCCCGTCGTGATGATCGGGGAAGTGGCCATGGAAACCTACATTCCCAAGCTGATCCAGCGGCTGATCGACGACGCTATCCCATACAGCGAAAAGAGCGGAGAAATCTCCCAGGTGCTCATCTGCGGGGGCCTCATGATCGTGATGGCCTTGGTGTCCATGGGCTTCGGCATGGCGGGCAGCGTGCTGGGTGCCAGGGGCGGCATGGGTTTTGGCCGCAATCTGCGCCAGGCGCTGTTTGAAAAGATACAGACCTTTTCCTTTAAGAATATCGACAAGTTCTCCACAGCGTCTCTGGTGACGCGCATTACGACCGATGTGAACCAGACCCAGAACACGCTGATCATGCTGGTGCGCATGGCGTTCCGTTCGCCGATCATGTTCATCATGTCGCTGATCTATGCGCTCCAGATGAACCCGTCGCTGACCACGATTCTGTTCGTGGCCGTGCCGCTGCTGGCTGCGGGGATCATTTTCATCATGCGCACGGCGTTCCCGCGCTTCCAGATCATGATGAAGAAATACGACATCATGAATCGCGAGGTGCAGGAAAACCTGATCGCCATCCGCGTGGTAAAGGCGTTCGTGCGCTCGGCGTTTGAAAAGAACAAGTTCGGCGCGGCTGCGGACGACGTGACGAAGGCGCAGCGCAACGCTGAAAAAGTGGTGCTGTGGAACGGGCCGATGATGCAGATCATCATGAACGGTTGCGTGATCGCCGTGCTCTGGTTTGGCGGCCAGCAGATCATCCGGGGCGAAATGGGCGTAGGCGCGCTGCTCACCTTCATCACCTACATCACCCAGATCCTGATGGCGCTGATGATGCTGTCCTTCCTGTTCCTGAGCATTGTGCTCAGCCGCGCGTCCATTTCCCGTATCCTGGAAGTGCTGAACGAGGAACCTGACATTGCCAATCCCGCTCAGCCCGTCACCGATGTGAAGGATGGCGAAATCGAATTCGACCACGTGGGCTTCTCCTACGCGGGCGACAAGGACAACCTGGTGCTCCAGGACATTAACCTGCATATCAGGGCGGGCGAAACCATTGGCCTCATCGGCGCAACGGGTTCCGCCAAAACCAGCCTGGTGTCGCTGATTCCCCGGCTGTACGACGTGACGTGCGGCACCCTCCGGGTCGGCGGGCGCGACGTGCGCGAATACGACATGCACGCTCTGCGCGACCAGGTGGCCATGGTGCTGCAAAAGAACGTGCTGTTCTCCGGCTCCATCAAAGAAAACCTGCGCTGGGGCAGCGAAAACGCCACGGACGAGGAAATCACCGCTGCCTGCCAGGCGGCTGCGGCGGACGAGTTTGTCCGCTCCTTCCCGGACGGCTATGAAACCGACCTGGGCCAGGGCGGCGTGAACGTGTCCGGCGGACAGAAGCAGAGACTGTGCATTGCCCGCGCGCTGCTGAAGCATCCCAAGATCATGATCCTGGACGACGCCACCAGCGCCGTGGACACCGCGACCGACGCCCGCATCCGGGAAGCCCTGCGCTCCCATATGCCGGAAACCACCAAAATCATCATCGCCCAGCGCATCACGTCCGTGATGGACGCGGACCGCGTGGTGGTGCTGGACAACGGCAGGATCGCCGACGTGGGCACCCACGACGAGCTCCTCGCCCGCAGCGAAATCTATCGGGACGTGTACCTGTCCCAGCAAAAGGGGGTGGCTTAAGATGCCTCCACAACGTATGCGCGCGCCCGCCAAGCCCAAGAACGCCAAGGGCACTTTCCGGCGGCTGGTTTCCTATCTCGCGCCGCAGAAGGGCAAGCTGCTGCTGGTCGCGGGCTGCATCGTGATCAGCACCGCCGCCAGCGCCACGGGCACCTTCCTGCTCAAAGACGTGGTGAACAGCTACATCACACCCCTGATCGGCCAGGCCGCGCCTGACCTGATGCCCTTCGCGCGGTTCCTTGCGCTGATGCTGTGCATGTATCTGGCTGGGGCCGCGTCCACGCTGATTTACAACCGCCTGATGATGCTGGTGTCCACCGGCACGCTGAACAAAATGCGCAAGGACATGTTCCTGCACATGGAGGATTTGCCCATTCGCTACTTCGACCAGCGCACCCACGGCGAAATCATGAGCCGCTACACCAACGACACCGACACCATGCGCGAATTCCTGAGCCAGTCTTTTCCGCAGGCGGTGTCCTCCTTCTGCTCAGTGCTGTTTTCCTTCTGCTATATGGTCAGCCTGAACATCTGGCTGACGCTGCTTGTTATCGTGCTGATGCCGGTCATCCTGACCATCACGAAGGTGATCGGCAAGAAATCCGGGGCCAACTTCGTGGCGCAGCAGAAGGCCGTCGGCGAGCTGAACGGCTTCGTGGAAGAAACCATCGAAGGACAGCGCGTGGTGCAGGTGTTCTGCCACGAGCAGAAATCCATCGACGCCTTTGAAAAGAAGAATGAAAACGTCCGGGTAGCCGGTACCCGCGCCAACATTTTCGCCAGCATTTTAGGCCCCATCATGAACAACCTGGGCCACTGCAACTACGTCATCATCGCCCTGGTCGGCGCGATTATGATTATCAAAGGATACACCAACACCGGCGTGCTCATTTCCTTCCTCACCTTCACCCGTCAGTTCAGTATGCCCATTTCCAACCTGGCCCAGCAAATGAACGTCGTCATGATGGCCCTGGCCGGCGCGGAACGCATCTTTGAGCTGCTGGACGAGCCGGTGGAAGAGGACAACGGCTACGTGACCCTGGTACGGGCGAAGAAGGACGAAAACGGAAACATCGTGGAGTGCAAGGAGCGCACCGGCATGTGGGCCTGGAAGCATCCCCACAAGGCGGACGGCAGCGTGACCTACACCGAATGGAAGGGCGACGTGGTGTTCGAGGACGTGACCTTCGGCTACGTGCCCGAAAAGACGGTGCTGCACAACATTTCGCTGTACGCCAAGCCCGGGCAGAAGATCGCTTTCGTTGGCTCCACTGGCGCGGGCAAGACCACCATCACCAACCTCATCAACCGCTTCTACGACATCCAGGGCGGCAAGATCCGGTACGACGGCATCAACATCGAAAAGATCAAGAAGGACGACCTGCGCAGGTCTCTCGGCATGGTGCTCCAGGACACGCATCTGTTTACCGGCACCGTGAAGGAGAACATCCGCTACGGACGCCTGGACGCCACCGACGAGGACATCGTGAAGGCGGCTAAAATTGCCAACGCGGACTTCTTCATCAGCCACCTGCCCGAAGGCTATGACACCATGCTGACCGGCGACGGGGCCAACCTGAGTCAGGGCCAGCGGCAGCTTTTGGCCATCGCCCGCGCCGCCGTGGCCGACCCGCCCGTGCTGATCCTGGATGAAGCCACTTCCTCCATCGACACCCGTACCGAAGCCCTGATCGAAAAGGGCATGGATCAGCTCATGAAAGGCCGCACCGTGTTCGTCATCGCCCACCGTCTGTCCACCGTGCGCAATTCCCAGGCTATCATGGTGCTGGAAAACGGCGTGATCATCGAGCGCGGCGACCACGAACAGCTTCTGGCCCAAAAAGGCAAGTATTATCAATTGTATACCGGTATGTTTGAACTGTCCTGACCAAAACAACATCATTGAGCACTATGGTCAGTAAGGAGAGTACAGAGTACAGAGTGCAGAGTACAGGTTTTATAGTCATACAATTTGGATTCCCCAGCGCATAGACTATATCATCTGAACTCTGTACTCTGAACTCTGTACTCTCTTTCTTGCTTCATCAATCAGCCCTTAAACAAACGCCTCACGCTTTGTCCGCTTCCCGCATAGGATACAGCAAAAAAGGAAGAAAGGCGGCGATTGGATGATTAAACGCGAAGTGAGGATGCCCGCGCTGAAAACGGAGGAAGCGGCGCTTTTGCCTGCCCTGCCGCGGCAGAGCCTGACCGGTGGGGCGGCGCTGAGGACCGCGCTGCGGAGCGCGGAAGCAATAGCGAACAAGCAAACAGCGGACGCGGCGGCTGAAACGGGCACGTCCTCGGCAGAGCGGTCTTCCGTTCCGCCGCGCCCCGTATCCCGCGCTGCGCTGAACCATGCGCTGCGGCGCGGCAGGAGATAAGGAAAAGTTTAGGCCCTTACGAGTGAAAGCATTCGCCAATAAGGGCCTATTTTCTAATCTGGATAAACCGGAGGAGTTTTCTGGGGGAAACCGCTCTTTTTCCTCTCCGGGGCCTTCCGGCCTTTCCGGGGCTACCGCCCGGCCTTCACTGAAAATCATCCACTGGATGATTTTCCGGGCGTTGCGGCCCCTCCGCTGAAAACCGGCCCAAGGGCAGGTTTTCCGGGCGCTTCGGCCCCAAAGAGCGGGTTCCCCTATCCGCAGCCTCAATCGTCGCAAGTCCGCTTCATGCGGACATTGCTCGTTTCGGCTGATCTCAGCGCGGACAGGTTATCCGCCACAGGCGGCTGTCCGCGCTTCGTCCCCCTTCCGAGAAAGCCATAAGGGTTTTCAGACTTTTTGCCATTTTGCGAATACTTCTGCTTATAAGAGCCTAATCCCTATTCCCTTCATAAACTATCTCGCAAACAGTTGCGTCACATAGACGTTTCCGTTGTCGTCATGGACGACGCCGATGCCGACCTTTTCCCACTGGCTGCCGAGGATGTTGCGGCGGTGGCCTTCGCTGCTCATGAAAGCGGCTTCGGCCTTTTCCACGTTGGCATGATGGGCGATATTCTCCCCCACGCCCCGATAATCATAGTTGAAAGCGTCCAGCATCTGGTTCGCGTTGCCGTAGGTAGGGGATTCGTGGGCGAAATAATGGTTGCTGTTCATATCGCTGGCCTTAAGCTGCGCCAGCCTGGAAAGTTCGGGATCAAGGGCAAGCGGCGGCAGCCCGTTGCGCGCCCGATCCTCATTCAGCAAATTCAGCAGTTTTTGCTCTTGCATACTGGAATCAAATGTAGTATAATCACCCGTGCTTGCGATAGGCCGGCTCGTAGGCGCCGCCGTCGGCGCGGCTGTGCGCGCGGGATAGGACCATGCGGGCTGAACAGCCGGTGCGGCGGAAGGCTGTGCCATCTGGTACATCGCCGGGTCGGGAGCCGGAGTTTCCGCGGGCCGCGCAGTGAAATACACAGCGGGGTCGATCATCCCGCTTTCCGCGGGCTTCGCCGTCTGGTACACTGCTGGATCAAGGCAGCCGTCATTCTGTTTTCCGTCAGCCGCCTGGGCCTGAACCTGGCTTTCCACCCAGTTCATGATGCTGAGCAGTTGTTCGGACATGAGCGCGGCGTCGCTCTCCTCCAGGTGAACCGTTCCGCCGCAGTCGATGACGGCGGTTTCCGGGTAAAGGACGAGCACGAACGCTGCGCCGTCGGAGCCTTCCCAGGAATGGGTCACAGCGCCGGAATCGGAAAGGGCGGACAGCAGAGCTTCCAGGGACTCGTCTGAAACGATCGTTTCGGCATCCTGCCGGCAGGCGTCAACGCTTTCGGAGAGCGCGAAGGAAAGGAACGGGACGGCCATCAGGAGCGTAAGCATGATCAGGGTTATCCGTTTCATTAGTTTTTATCCTCCTTTGTATCCTGGTTACACCACCTTTAGAATGATAAGGCAAAAAGGGGAAGTATTCAACCGATTTGTCATTTATTGGTTACATGTAATATTTGGGAAATCTATTATTTTCAGGGAGGTAACGATCATGCGTCTCATCAAATGCCCGCGCTGCGAGCTGAATTACATCACCCCGGAAGAAGGGTACTGCAAGATCTGCAAGCGGGAAATGAAGGGCGAGCCTCAGCAGGAAGAGATCGAACTGTGCACCGTGTGCAACGAGCATCCCGTACTGCCCGGCAAGGACGTCTGCCTGTTCTGCCTCAAGGAAATGAACGCCAACAATGATGACCGCGACGATGAAGAAACCGAGGCCCCCGTGGACGAAGCCAGCCTGAGCGGGATCGACCCGGTGAGCGCGATGGACGAAATCATCCCCGATATCCCCGAGGATATTCACGATCGGGAGTACGACGAAATCGACAGCGAGCTGTCCCTGGAGGAGTTGGAGGAAGAAGAGGCCGACGACGACGAGGACGATCCGGAAGACGAGGAATAAGTGGACATCTACGCGATAGGCGATCTGCACCTGCCGGGCGGCGCCGATAAACCCATGAACATTTTTGGCGACCGGTGGGAAGGGCATTTTGAACGCATCGCCCAGGACTGGGCCGCACACGTAAGCGAGAGAGACACCGTGCTCATCCCCGGCGATATCAGCTGGGCCATGCAGCTTACGGACGCTTTGCCTGACCTTCAGGCCATTGGCGCTCTGCCCGGAAAAAAGATCCTGCTGCGCGGCAACCACGACTACTGGTGGAGCGGAATATCGCGCCTGAGAGACGCGCTGCCAAAGGACATGTACGCCATTCAGAACGACGCGCTGCTCCTGGACGGCACGGCCTTCTGCGGCACCCGCGGCTGGACGCTGCCCGGAAACGGCACGACAGCGGAGGATGAAAAAATCTACTGCCGTGAACTGCAGCGGATGGAGATGTCCCTCGAGCGAGCGATGAAGCTTCACGCTGAACGGCTGGTGGTGATGTGCCACTATCCCCCGCTCGGCGAGAACGGCGCTCCAACGCCTCTGTCCGAGCTGCTTTCCCGCTATCCGGTGGACGATGTGGTGTACGGCCACCTGCACGGCGCGTCCCTGCGCAGCGCCGTGAACGGCTTTGCCTATGGGATGCGGTTCCACTGCGTTTCCTGCGACGGCTTGCAGTTCCAGCTGCTTCGCCTTCCGAGCGCAAAAGTGGAGCGCAATCCCAGTCCAATAACTGAATAAGTGAACCCATTCCCTGCCGACGGCTGATTCAGCCGCCGGTTTTTTGTTTTTGGGCCTGCCGCGTCCCAAATTGTGGCGAATCCGATCTTCCTGTTAATTCATGGATAAATTATGAATTTTTTATTACATCCTTCCCAAAAGGATGACATAAAAAATCAATAAAAGTTTATTGATTTCTTCTATATTTTTTACATACTTTTTGTGCATACAGACTTATTTTTTGAGAATAAGAAAATATGTTCCCTTTAAATTGTTAAAAATCTGTTTTATGATAATATAAATATTACGAAATGAATACGCAACTATGACAATTCTATTTCCCAAAGAAAAATACCAGATCTGAAACCAAGCTTGACAAAGCGGTAAAAAGTGCCTAAAATTGGTGATGAGTTCACGAAAGTGGAGAATATATGGCAGGTAAAGGTGGTGAAACCATGGCGAACGATGACTTTTCGCGCAGCAAACCAGATACGAAGGCTGAGGAAAACGCCGAGCAGCAAGCCATGGAAAGCACCGATACAAAAGGAAATCCGCCATCCTCCATGCCGTTTTTAGGGTTCACCGGTTCCTTCCCGCACAGCATCGACGCCAAGGGGCGCATGATCATTCCCGCCGCGTTCCGCGAAGCATTGGGCAGCCGCTTCGCCGTCGCTCCGTCGCCGGACTTCAAAAGCGTAGCGCTTTATCCCATCGCCGACTGGATCGCCCGCCGCGACACGCTGGTGGCGCTGGTCAGGCGCAAGCCCGTCGCCCAGCCTTTCCTGGATCAGTTCACCCGCTACAGCTATACCGACTGCGAGTCCGACGCTCAGGGCCGCCTGCTGCTGCCCCAGCGCATCCGCGCCTGGCGTCTTGGCGACGCGCGGGATGTGGAAGTAGCCGGCGCCTTTGACCA
This sequence comes from Clostridia bacterium, assembly GCA_017509065.1. The sequence continues at coordinate 22,424 of JAFWQM010000071.1, read as the reverse complement.
TATCAAAATCATTCCCGCCGCCAAAGGCCAGGATCAGGACCGCCTCTTCGACGAGAACTATTCCGACCCGCTGGCCTTCCTGACGAAGCTGATGGAAGAAGATTAAACAGCAAATCATTTTACCCTTGCTTTTCAACGTATAGTGCGGCGTTCGTTCTTCGGTTCTAAAACACCTCAAAGGGGGATACAATGATGTATAAGGGCAAGAAAGGAAAGTATGTGGCCGCGGGGCTCCAGGCGACGCCCTCGATAGCGATCGGCGTGCGCGGAAGCGTGCATCTGCCGGATTCGGAGGCAGGCGCGTCCTGGTATGATCCCGAGCAAAAGCCTTTCTATGCCGAAACGGTTCAGGCGCAGCCGCGCGGGCCTGTCACCATGCCCTTGAATACGGCGCTGATCCTCCTGTGCGCGCTCTTCGTGGTGTTCGGCGTGATGGCGCTGAGCCGCACGGTGCGCAAAGCCGCGCTCACCAAGGACATTACCGCCATGAACCAGGCCATCCAGGCCACGCAGAGCAGCAATTCAGAGCTGCTTGTGCAACTGGCGGAGGCCCGCGACATGGCGCGGATCAGCTATGACGCCGCGCACAGACTGAGTATGGTGGAAGCGAAGGAAGCGGATACAGTCGCCGTCCACGCGCCGGACACCCGCCCCTTTGGAGACGGCGATCCCATAGCGCCCGCGAGCGCGAAAGCCGGCAGCAGGTGAGGGACTCCGCCGGATGTTAGCCGCCAGTAAAGGAGAGAGATGCGAGCAGGACTTGTGACCCGGAAGAGGTTACTTACGATGCTCACGGCGCTGACAATCCTGTTCGCGCTGGTCGGAATACAGATCGGAAGCCTGACCCTGATACAGAGCAAAGCGCTCACCGCCCGGGGCGTGCGCCAATGGACGCGCGAAGGCGTGGTGACGGCCCGCAGGGGAACGATCGAGGATACGAACGGCAGCGCGCTCGCCCTCTCCGCCACGGCGTATATCGTGACGGCCAATCCTCAGCAGGTGAAGGACGCTGCAGCCTTTGCCCAAGCGCTGACTCCCTTGATCGACGCCGACCCGGCGGCCATGGAAAAGAAGCTTGAAAACAAAAAACTGGCCTCCGTGATTTTAAAACGGCAGGTCAGCCGGGACACAGTGGATAAAATACGTTCCCTGCGGACAGAAAATTTAGAAATGAATGCTCTGCTGCGGGGAATTTCATTTGACGAAGACACCAAAAGGGTGTATCCTAAGGGAGAAATGCTCGCCCAGGTTTTGGGGCTGACCAACGTGGATTCCGTGGGCCAGAGCGGGTTGGAAAGCCAGTACGAATCGCTGCTGCGCGGACAGCCCGGATCTCTTCGGACGGAGGTGGACGCGCGGTCGCGCCTGCTTCCGGACGGAAAGACAGCCTATACGCCGCCGCAGGCGGGCTGCACCCTGCGCCTCACCGTGGACAGCGTGATTCAGGGCGTGGTGGAAAAAGCCATGCGGGAGTGCATTCAGGTAAACGACGCCGCGTCCGTGCAGTGCATCGTGATGGACGTGAACACCGGGGCCATCCTGGCGGTCTGCATGAAGCCGGACTACGATCCCAATGCCCCGCCCCGGAACGAGCTGGAAACGCTTCAGGAGCTGATGCGGCTGACGGTCATCACCGACGTGTACGAGCCGGGATCGACCTTCAAAATGCTCACCTGCTCCGCCGCCCTGGACAGCGGCGTGGCCAGCCTCGGCGACCATTTCACCTGTACCGGCTCCATCACCGTGGACGGCGACCGCATCCGCTGCTGGAAAAACAGCCACGGCGACCAGGATTTAAAGACGGCCTTAGCAAACAGCTGCAACCCCGCGTTCGTGACCCTCGCCCTGCGCATGGGCACGGAAACCTTCTACAAATACCTGCGGGCGTTCGGGCTGGGCGTGAAAACAGGGGTCGACCTGCCGGGCGAAAGCAGCGGCATCCTGATCAATCCCCGGTATGTAAAGAATGTTGACCTCGCCCGCATCGGGTTTGGGCAGAGCGTGGCGGTGACGCCGCTGCAATTGATCACCGCCGCGTGCAGCGTGGTGAACGGCGGCAGGCTCATGAAGCCCTACATCGTCAAGGAAGTGCTGAACGAAGCGGGGATGGTCATCGAAAGGACGCCGCCCACCGTCGTCGCCAATCCCATCCGGCCCGAGACCAGCGCGACCATGCGCGAGCTGCTGGAAAACGTGGTGGCAAACGGCGGCGGGAAGAACGGCGCGGTGGCGGGCTACCGCATCGGCGGCAAGACGGGCACCGCCCAGGTGTACAAGGACGGGCGGGTGGTCAGCAACGTGCACATCGGCTCCTTTATCGGCTTCGCGCCCATCGACCAGCCGCGCTTCGCCGTGCTGGTGACGGTGAACGAGGCGCAGGTGCCGGTCGATTACGGCAGCACCACGGCGGCCCCCTTCGCCAGCCAGATCATGGCGGAGATTCTGAGCTATCTTGGCGTCCGCAAGAGCGACCCCGGCGCGACCGAGCCACCCATGGCGACGGTGCCGGACGTGCGGGGTCTGACGGTAACGGAGGCGAGAAAGGCGCTGTCCGTCGCCATGCTGCTGTGCGAGACCGACGGGCTGAGCCAGAGCGTTTCCGACCAGGCGCCCGCCGCCGGGGCAAGGATGTCCGCCGGGAGCAAGGTCATGCTGTACACCTTTGAAAACGAGCCGCTTCAGCCCATGGATCTGGTGTCCGTGCCAAACGTGAAGGGCCTGTCCATGGTGGAAGCGGGCCGCCTGCTCCGCGCCCGGGGCTTCGATATGGAAATCTCCGGCAGCGGCCTGGCCGTAAGGCAGGCCCCCGCCGCGGATACTTTCGCTGAGCCGGGGGCGACGGTGAAAGTGACGTTTGAATTGCCGTAGTGTGAAGGGGACAGGATGAAAACGAACCTGCGCTATACGGAACATCTGAAACCCTACGCGCAAAAACTGCGGCGGGAGATGACCAGGGAAGAAAAGCGCCTTTGGTATGACTTTCTGAAGGATGCCCCATGCACGGTCAAGCGGCAGCAAATCATCGGGCCGTATATCGTAGACTTTTACGCCGCCTCCCGTCATCTGGTCATCGAGATCGACGGAAGCCAGCATGGGGACGAGGAACAATTGGAAGCCGATCTTGCCCGGGACAGGTGGCTCACGAACGAAGGATACCGCGTGCTGCGCTATACCAACCAGCAGATACATAAGAATTTCCTGAGCGTGTGCGAGGATATTCTGGGGTATCTGACGGAGGATGAAGGGTAGTGCTTCCTGTTCCGGTATTGTCAAGAAAGCATTACTGTTCATCGCTGAACAAAGATGGAAAAAGAAACCAAGAATGGGGCCTGCCAAAAGGCTTTCCTTGAGAGTAATGCTTTCAGCTCGGCTGGGTGTATTCTGCAAAGATAGGGGTTCGACCAAAAGGCTTCCCCTTGAGGGGAAGCTGTCAGGCGCGAAGCTAAGATGGAGAAAGGCAGAAGGTCAATTCGCGCCTGACTGATGAGGTGATTAGCTGGGCTGAAACCAAGTCACTTTCGTGTCGATTCGCTTGGTCACCTCATCCGTCCTGCGCGAATTATCTTGGTCACTCTCTCCAAGTTGGTTCCGCGCAGGCCACCTTCCCCTCAAGGGGAAGGCTTTTGGCGGGTTCCGTTACCTGGTCACGTAAATGAAACTGCGCTCTGTCCTCTGCACTCTAATCCCTAATCCCTATTCCCTAATCCCTCCTCCCTACTCCCTACATCAGAACGGGGTGAAAATCATGTTGTTATCCACGTTAGCCCAAGCCGCGTCATCGGAATTGCTGGAAATCCGCGGGGACTGCGAAATCGGCTCCATGGCCCTGGACAGCCGGAAAAAGCTGGAAAACGGGCTATATTTCTGCATCCCGGGCATGCGGTTCGACGGCCACGACTTTGCGCCGCAGGCCATCCAAAACGGCGCGGTAGCGCTGGTGGTGACGCGCTTTTTGGACGGGCTGAACGTGCCCCAGGTCAAGGTAAAAAAGGTGCGCGCCGCGATGAGCCTGATGGCGGCGGCGTTTTACGATCACCCGGAGCGGGGCATGAAGCTGCTGGGCATCACCGGCACCAAGGGCAAAACCACCACCAGCTACCTGGTGAAGGCTATCATGGAGGAAGCGGGGTATAAGGTGGGCCTGATCGGCACAACGGGCAACATGATCGGCCAGGAATATGTAAAGAGTGAATTCACCACGCCCGAGCCCATCGACTTTTTCCGCACGCTGCGCATGATGCGCGACGCGGGGGTGACGGTGGTGAGCATGGAAGTGTCGGCCCACGCCATCGAGATGGGCCGTCTGGCGGGCGTACATTTCGAGGCGGGCTGCTACACCAATTTGAGCCAGGATCACCTGGACCTGTTCGGCACCATGGAGCGGTATTTTGAATGTAAGAAGTCCTTCTTCCGGCCGGAATGGATCAGCAACGCCGCCATCAACGTGGACGATGATACCAGCAAGGACATTTTAAAGGACATCAAAGTGCCCCACTCCACCTACGGCATCTGCAACAACGCGGACATTTTCGCCCGAGACATCGAGATTACCGAGGACGGCGTATCCTTCATCATGAAGCTGATGAACGTGAACGAAATGCCGGTCCGCCTGCGGCTGACGGGCATGTTCAACGTGTATAACGCCCTGGCGGCCGCGGCCGTCGCGCTGATCATGGGCGTAGCCCCGGAAACGATCACCGCCGCGCTGGAGAAGGTCAAGGGCGTGCCTGGCCGCGCCGAGGTGCTGGACACGCATACGCCCTACAAAGTCATCCTGGACTATTCCCACTCCCCCGACGCGCTGGAAAATATTCTGATCGCCGTGCGCGAGTTCGCCCGCGGCAGGGTTATTTCCCTGTTCGGCTGCGGCGGCGACCGCGACCATATCAAGCGCCCCATCATGGGCGAGATCAGCGGCAGGCTGGCAGACTTTTCCATTCTCACCAGCGACAACCCGCGCACCGAGGACCCCTTGGAAATCCTCGCCGCCATCGAGGACGGCATCAAGAAAACCGACGGTAAATACACGGTCATCGAGAACCGCCGGGACGCCATCCGCTACGCCCTGCAAATGGGCCGGGAAGGGGACATCATCGTCCTCGCCGGCAAGGGCCACGAGACCTACCAGGAGATCATGGGGGTCAAGCGGCCGTTTGATGAAAAGGTGGTCGTGGCGGAGCTGCTGAAAGAATTAGGGAAATAGGGATTAGGATGGAGTGCCCTCTCCGCGTCCATTTTTACACACACACGCGCCGGGGCGTCCGGCGATCACGTAAGAAAGGTTCCACACAGCCATGTATCTGATTGAAGTATTTGCCATGGTCTGCGCCATGGCGGTGGTATTCCTGGTGATGCCGAAATTCCTGCCCTTCCTAAAGAAGCTGAAGTTCGGCCAGACCATCTATGACTTAGGCCCCCAGGCGCATCTGGCCAAGCAGGGCACGCCCAACATGGGCGGCATCGTGACGGCGCTGGCGACGGTGCTGGTGGCATTGGTATTCACGGTCATCCTCAGCGTCAAGCGGGGGTGGACGCTGGGGTTCAGCAATTCCCTGTGGGCGCTGCTGTTCATCACCGTTGGCTGCATGGCGCTGTTTGGCTTCCCGGACGACTACATTAAAGATGTAAAGAAAGACCATGAAGGTCTGAAGCCCAAACAGAAGCTGATCGGCCAGATGGTGATCGGCCTGGCCTTCTCCTTCTTCTGCTATCAGAAGCTGGGCGGCGATGTGATCATTCCCTTCACTTCCCTGACCTGGAATTTAGGCATCTTCTACATTCCCATCATGACGGTGCTGGTCATGTTCATCACTAACTCTGCCAACCTCCAGGACGGGGTGGACGGGCTGCTGTCCTCGGTCACTGTAGTTGGGATGGTGGCGTTCGGGTTCATCGCCGCCGCTCTGGGCTTCAGCGCGAAGCCGTTGGAAAACATCTTCCCCAGCCTGGCCAACCGGGACGCCTGGTTCGTTCCGATCGCCGTCCTCTGCTTCGCCCTGGCGGGAGCAAGCATCGGCTTCCTCCGGTATAACCGCCACCCCGCCAAAATCTTCATGGGCGACACCGGCAGCATGTTCATCGGCGGGGCCATGGTTGGCGTCGCCATGCTGACCAAGACCCAGTTCCTGCTGATCCCCATCGCCTTTACCTGCATCATGAGCTCCTTGTCCGTCATGCTCCAGCGGGGGTACTTCAAGTATACCAAAAAGAAGTACGGCGAGGGCCGCCGCATCTTCAGGATGTCCCCCCTCCACCACCACTTTGAATTGTGCGGTATGAAGGAAAACCAGATCGTGCTGATGTACGCCGCCGTCACGCTCGTCCTGTCCGTGATTGCGGTATGGAGTATGGGAAGGTTCGTATAGCTGTGCTCGGCGGTGTGTGTATAGGGGGAGCAATTTTCGTATGCCTTGCGTCGTAAACGTGTAGACCCTTAGTGGCATAAGGCTTTGCGAGAGTTGCCCCTGTGTGGAAAACGTGTAAATCTCAATTGCCGTGCGGCAGAGGGAGAAAAAATGACCAACGAAAATCAATGGATGAATAAAAAGGTTCTGATCGTCGGCATGGCCCGAAGCGGCATCGCGGCGGCCCAGCTTTTGCACGGGGCCGGGGCTGTCGTGACGGTGAACGACATGAAGCCCGAATCCGCATTCGGGGAGAAACTGGACGCGCTGAAAGGGCTGGACATTTCCTTCCGCCTGGGCGAGGATGGCTTGGACGCTTTGAAAGGCCAGGACATCCTGTGCATCAGCCCAGGCGTGCCCATTGACGCGCCGATCGTGAAGGCCGCGAAAGCCGCGGGCATCCCCGTGACGGGCGAGCTGGAAATGGCCTCCACCCTGGCGAAGGGCACCCTGGTGGCCGTCACCGGCACCAACGGCAAGACCACCACCGTGTCGCTGCTCGGCGCGATTTTCGAGGCCGCGGGCAAGGTGGCCCACGTGTGCGGCAACATCGGCTATCCTCTGAGCGCCGCCGCCCTGGAGAGCAAATACGACCATGTGATCGTGGCGGAGGTCTCATCCTTCCAGCTGGAAACCACCGAGACCTTCCACCCTCTGTCCGCCGCCGTGCTGAACGTGACCGAAGACCACCTGAACCGCCACGGCACAATGGAAGTCTATACCGGCTTAAAGCGCCACATCTTCGACGCGCAGGGGCCGGAGGACTTCGCCGTGCTGAACGGCGATGACGAAGCCTGCCGGGAAATGGCAAAGGGCCTCAAATCCAATGTGCTGTTCTTCTCCAGGCTTCACGAGGTGGAGCAGGGCGCATTCGTCCGGGACGGCAAGATCGTCGTGCGAATCGGGAGCGAGGAAAAGGCCGTCTGCGACGCGGACGAGCTGCGCATCCCCGGCCCGCACAATCTGGAAAACGCCCTGGCCGCGGCGGCGATGGCCTTCTCGCGCGGCGTGCCCGCACCGGTCATCCGCCAGGCCATGCGCACCTTCCAGGGTGTGGAGCACCGCATCGAGTTCACCCGGGAGCTGGACGGCGTGCGCTACATCAACGACAGCAAGGGCACCAACGTGGACTCCACCATCAAGGCCGTGCAGAGCATGAAGGCCCCGACCGCTATCATTTTAGGCGGCTACGACAAGCACGTCAGCTTCGACCCGCTGGCCGAGGAAATCATCCGGACGCCGCTCATCGAAAACTGCGTCCTCATCGGCGTCACCGCCCCCCAGATCGAGGCGGCTTTGCGCAAGGTCGGCTATACCGCCATCCACCGCGCGGGCAGCATGAAGGAGGCCATCGAAACCTGCCGTGCATTAGCGAAACCCGGCGGCAACGTGCTCCTTTCTCCCGCCTGCGCGTCGTTTGATATGTTTGAGGATTATGAGCAGCGGGGACGGATTTTTAAGGAGATCGTGAATCAGTTAAAGTAAAGAGTGCAGAGTTCAGATGAATTTTGTTATCACATTATTAGCCTGGTAACTATTTTTGTAATCGACACAGAAGCATTACAGCGAAGCGCAGAAGAAAACAGCGCTTCGCTTTTTTGTTGGAGTTTGAATGCTTTTTAACAACGCTGTTTGGCTGAAACCAAGACGGGGAGAACCGCAAAGAAGGAAGTCCGCCAAAAGCCTTCCCCTTGAGGGGAAGCCTTTTGGCGGGTCCCATTGCTTGGTCACGTAAATGAAACTGTACTTTGCACTCTGTACTCTCTGTCTTTCAAGCAACCAAGAAAGGACGCTCAACATGGTAACAACGCGCATGCGCCGCCGGATCAAGCCCGTGGACAAAACCCTGCTGACCATCATGGTGATGCTGCTCCTGCTGGGGCTGCTCACGCTGTTCAGCGCCACCTACTACAAGGCCCAGGACCGGGGCGACGCGCTAAGCGAGGTCAAGAAGCAGCTCTTCGGCGTGGCGGTGGGGGCGGCGGCGATGGCCGTGACGGCGAACATCCCCTATCACTTCTGGGAACGTCGGCGGGTGGTGGTCAGCGGGGTGATCCTCAGCGCGATACTTCTGCTGCTGGTTGTGATCCCCGGCATCGGCAAATCCATCAACGGCTCCCGCCGCTGGCTGGCCATCGGCCCGCTGTCCTTCCAGCCCGGCGAATTCGCCAAGTACGCCACGGTGCTGTTCATGGCCATGACGCTCACCGTCCGGGGGCGGAAGATCGAGAAGCTCTTTACCGGCATTCTCCCGGTGCTGATCGTCCCCGGCATCATGTTCCTCTTGATCCTGGAGCAGCCCAACCTGTCCACGGCGGGCACCATCATTATTGTGTCCGTCCTGATGGTGATGCTGGCCGGGGCGAAATGGCGGCATATGACGCTGCTGGGCCTGGGCGGGCTGATCGTGGGGGCCTACTACGCCTGGAGCGCGGAGTACCGGCGCGAAAGGCTTTTGTCCTTCACTGACCCCTTCGCCAAAATGAGCGACGAGGGCTACCAGCTCAGCCAATCCCTGATTGCCTTCGGCTCCGGCGGGCTGTTCGGCATGGGCCTGGGCCAGGGGCGGCAGAAATACGCTTATCTCCCCTACCCCGAGAGCGACTTCATCTTCGCCATCGTGGGCGAGGATTTCGGCCTGGCCGGGTGCCTGGCGGTGATCCTGCTGTTCGTGGCGTTCATGCTGGCGGGCATGCGCGTCGCCATGCACTGCGAGGACCGTTTCGGCTGCCTGCTGGCCGCCGGCATCATCTGCATGATCTCCGTCCAGGCGTTCATCAATATGGGCGTGGTGGTCGGCATCCTGCCCACCACCGGCCTGCCTCTCCCCTTCTTCAGCGCCGGCGGCACGTCGCTGTCCATCACCATGGCCGCGGTGGGGATTGTGCTGAATGTCAGCCGGTCTTGCTCTGATAATTTGATGTGAGGGATGAGGCAATAGGCATTAGGCATTAGGCAATAGGAGACAATCCAAAAGCCTTCCCCTTGAGGGGAAGGTGGCGCGAAGCGCCGGATGAGGTGGCCTCGTCCCTGTTGTTTCTGAAAACACCTCATCCGAGCCGCGCGAATGAACTTGACTTCTATCTCCAACTTGGTTCCGCGCGGCCCACCTTCCCCTCAAGGGGAAGGCTTTTGGCAGGTTCCTTGCTATCTATTGCCTAATGCCTATTACCTATTGCCTAATCCCTAATGCCTATTGCCTCCTAAAAACTTCCCTCCTTCCTGCATAACCCACTCCCCCCGGTGCCATACTGCTGATGACGGAGGTAGCAGTATGGCAACAAGCAAAGTGGAAATCTGCGGCGTGGATACCGCGACGCTGCCCGTACTCACCAATGACCGTATGCGCGAACTGTTCCCGCTGGTGCACAGCGGCGACCGCGCGGCGAGAGAAGAATTCATCCGCGGCAACCTGCGCCTGGTGCTCAGCGTGGTGCAGCGCTTCACCAACCGCGGCGAGAGCGCCGACGACCTGTTCCAGGTGGGCTGCATCGGCCTGATCAAAGCCCTCGACCATTTCGACGTAACCCAGAACGTGCGCTTCTCCACCTACGCCGTGCCCATGATCATCGGCGAAATACGGCGGTATCTTCGGGACAACAACCCCATCCGCGTCAGCCGATCCATGCGGGACACGGCCTACAAGGCCCTCCAGGCGCGGGACAGGCTGGTGATCTCCCTGCACCGGGAGCCGACCGTGGAGGAAATGGCGGCGGAACTGGGCATACCCCGGGAGGAAGTGGTGTTCGCTTTGGAGGCGATCCAGGACCCCGTGTCGCTCTTTGAGCCGGTGTACAACGACGGCGGCGACGCGATCTACATCATGGATCAGGTGAAGGACGACCGCCACCAGGACGACAGCTGGCTGGAGCACATCGCTATCAAGGAGGCAATGCGCAAGCTGAACGACCGGGAAAAGAAGATCCTGCGCCTGCGCTTCTACGAAGGCAGAACGCAAATGGAGGTCGCCGGGGAAATCGGCATTTCCCAGGCCCAGGTGTCACGGCTGGAAAAGAACGCGCTGGTGCATATGCGCAAGTATGTCGCCGTGAACTGAAACAGCCCCGTCCGGCAAAGGACGGGGCTTTCTGGTAACAGTCTATGTGAGTTGGGAGTGGGGAGCAGGGAGTTTATAGTTTAAAGTTCATAGTTTATAGCTTTATATATAGCTTTAATGAACGCAAGACAGGCTATCGTTATAATATTCGACTATATAAAACTATAAACTCTCAACTATAAACTCCAAGCTCCTAACTATAAACTATCAACTATAAACTACTCATTCCCCAGCAGCGCTTCCAGCGCTTCGTTGTTTTCCGCCTGAACGAACAGTGGCAGCAGGGCGTTCATGGCCTCGGCGGCGGACATATCCTTGATCATTTCCCGCAGCTTCCGGGCGATTTCCTGTTCCTTATCGTTCAGCAGCCATTCGTCGTGCACGGTGGCGCATTTTTCCGGTATCATCATCACGGGCTGGTTCGGCCCCTGCTGGCGGAGGGCGCAGGTCATGTTGCTGTTACCCTCGAAGCTCTGGTAAATTGCGGTATCCAGGTCGCTGCCGGATTCCGTGATCATCGTGGCGATGATGGTCAGGCTGCCGCCCTCGCGAGTGTTCCGGGCCGCGCCGAACAAACGCTTGGGCTTGTTGAGCGCGCCGGCGGCAAGGCCGTTGCCCAGGGTGCGGGCAGTGGCGGGAGCGGCGCTGTTGCAGGCATGGGCCAGCCGGGTCAGGCTGTCCACCAGCATCACAACGTCCTTCTTCTGCTCCACCAGCCGCATGGCGCGTTCCATGGCCATTTCCGCCGCGCGCGCTTGGTTCTCGGGCGATTCGTCGAAGCAGGCGTACGCCATATCGCAGTCCAGGCCGTCGGCCATTTCCGACACTTCCTCGGGCCGCTCGTCCAACAGGAGCATCATCAGATGGGCTTTGCCGTGGTTTTTGGTCACGTGGCCGGCCAGCTTTTTGAGCAGCCTCAGGCGATCCAGCCGCCCTGCGCAGCACAGCATGGCGCGCTGCCCGAAGCCGATGGGACAAAGCAGATCGATCAATCTCAGGATAGGATCGTTTTCTTTTTTGGCGCTCAGCGTGATCTTCTTTTTGGGATAGATGGGCGTCAGGTCTTCAAACCGCACGCGCTCCGGCATCTCATCGGGAATGGAACCGTTTATTTCCGTGATGTACAGCATGGCGCTGTAGCGGTCGGATTCCCGCTGGGGGCGGATTTTGCCGACGATATAATCGCCCGTGCGCAGGGAAAAGCGCCTGATCTGGGCGTTGGAGATATACACGTCCTGCTTGCCGGACAGGTAATGATTCGTGCGCAGGAAGCCGTATCCATCTGGCAGCACCTCCAGCACGCCTTCCCCATCATAGCAGTCGCCCGCCGCGAGGATCTCGGACAGTCCGGCGTTCATTCCCTGCTCGCGGTGCGGGGTGCCATAGGACGGCTGGCTGTAGCTGTAGCCCTGGTTGTAGCCGGTGTTCACGGGGCCGCCGCTGTAATCCTGCTGCGCCGGCGCGCCGGTGTATCCGCGGTAGGGCTCCGTCTCCTGCACGGGCTGTTCCGGGCCGAAGCGGTTGACATACATAGGCTGCTGGGGACGCTGCTGCGCGCGGGGATCGGGCCGCATATAGCCGCGCTGATCCTGGACCCCCGTCTGCGCGGGGCGCGTCCAGGTATTGCCGGGCGCGGGCCGCTGGTAACTGCTGCTCTGCGCCTGATACGCGCGCGGATTATGCCAGGCGCGAGAGCCTTCCATGGTGAAGGCAGGCGCTTTGGACGAAATGGTGCTGAGGGAAGACATGCCGTTCGGGGCGGGGTTCGCTGCGGGCGCGGACCGCGAGGTCATCCGCGCGGAAGAACGCAGGGCGGGGTTGGGCGAAATCAAAGACACGTCGTCCTCGTCCATCTCCTCGTCATCCGTGATGATCGCGGCGCTGCGGATGGGGCGCGGAGCGGGCTCCTGCGCCTGAGGCGTGGCTTCCGCCGGCGTTTCTTCCGCGGGCGCTTCGGGCGCGCTTGCGCCGACAGCGGCTTCCTTCAGCTTATCAATAATACCCTGTTTGTTGATCCCCGCGCCAAGCTTGACGCCCAATTCTTTCGCTTTCTGACGAAGCTCGATCACCGACATTTTTTCAAAAGACTCGCTCATCCCGATCCTCCTTGATCTTTGCGCACGCGATGAAATGACAAACCGAATCACACCGTTCGGACGGAACGGAAAAGAAAACTTCCGAATTATCCCTCATCATAAGAAAAACCGAACATAAAAAAATTCATTGCATGCTTCTTTCTCCATAAACTGAACGGCGCAATAGAATGGTCAGCCGTTGGTTTTATTATATCAAATCCAAAATGAAATTTCAACCAAATACGTGAAATAATTTACAATGATTTGTTTGACGGATAGTTACCAATCAGGTATAAGATACAGGGGGTTACGCTGGAGGCTTTGCCTCCAGACCTCCACCAGGGGCCTGAGGCCCCTGGACCCGCAATAGCGGAAGTAAGTTGACTTGGAAAGCGAAACAGATTCCCGCTGTTGTTTGAAAAAGAATAGCATGCTTTCGACGTTATGGTTCTGGCCCGGCGGCGAAAGTAGTTTTCTCTGCTCAACCAAGTAAATTCGCCTATTGGAGTCCAGAGGACGAAGTCCTTTGGCGCAGGATCTGGGGCCGCGGAGGCCCCAGCGTTCCCTTTGTTGGATGATTTTTTAGTTGAATGAAAACTGACGGATTGTATTGGCGCACGCATAAAAACGCCGCGGCTGATCCGCGGCGCGATTAGTGAAATATGGCGATTGGCGAAATGCTTGCTAAAGAGATTAGGGATTAAATATACACGAAAACAAAATCACTCCATCATCTGCTCAAAGTGGGTTTCGCAGGCTTTTTCCAGCGCTTTGATGATGATTCTGAGCGTGCGGATGCGCGCGTATTTCTTGTCGTTGGATTCGATGATGTACCAAGGCGCGTTCTTCGTGCTGGTCTTTTGCAGCATTTCGTCCACAGCCACCTCGTACTGGGGCCATTTCTCACGGTTGCGCCAGTCTTCGTCAGTGATCTTCCAAGTCTTTTCGGGGGTGTTCTGGCGCTCGGTGAAGCGGGCGAGCTGGGTATCCTGATCAATATGGATCCAGAACTTGAGCACCACCGCGCCCCAGTCGGTGAGCTGGCGCTCGAACTCGTTGATTTCGTTGTAGGCGCGCTTCCAGTCCTTTTCGGAGCAGAAGCCCTCCAGGCGCTCCACCATCACGCGGCCGTACCAGGTGCGGTCAAAGATGCAGATATGGCCTGAGCGCGGCAGGCGCGTCCAGAAGCGCCACAGATATTGGCGATTCAGTTCATGCGGCAGCGGCGAAGCGATGGGGTGCACGTCGAAGCCGCGCGGGTCCAGGGGATACGCCACCCGCCGGATGTTGCCGCCCTTGCCCGCGGCGTCCCAGCCCTCGTAGCAGATGACCACGGGAATCTTCTTGCGGTAGATCACGTTGTGCAGCTCGCTCAGCCGGGTCTGCAGTCTTTTCAGTTCCTTCTTATATTCTTCGTCATCGATAGCGGGGGACAGATCGACCTCGGCCAGCTTCGGCATTTCCCTGAGCGGGAATTCCTCCTCGAACGGGTCGCCCACGTAGCGCCCGTTGTCCAGGCCGTACTGGATTTTCTGCGCAAGCAGCTTCATGGCGTCGCGCACGGCAGTCTTGCGGCGGCTGCCGTCCAGGATATGCCAGGGCAGGATCTCGTCGGTCTTTTCCATGAAATCGTCGTAGGCTTCTACAAAGCGCTTGTATTCCCTGTGCTGCCACAGGTCTTCCTCCGTCACGCGCCATTCGGTTTCGGGGTTGTCCACCAGCGATTGCAGCCGTTCAAACTGCTCTTTCTTTTCGATGTGCAGGAAAATCTTCAGCACCAGATAGCCGCCGTCCCGCAGCTGACGCTCGAACTCATTTACCTGGCGCACGCGGCGGCGGTACTCGTCCTTGGTGATTTCGTGGCGCAGGTATTTGCGCACAGCGGCTTCCATCCAGCCGGAATCCAGGAAGGTGATCTTCCCATTCTCCGGGATGGCTTTAAAGTACTGGTACAGGAAGGGATAGCGCTCCTCCGTTTCCGGCACGATCACCGGGGACACCACGCTGTAGAAGCGCGGGTCGATCTCGCTGATCAGCTCTTTGATCAGGCTGCCCTTGCCCGCGGCGGCCCAGCCTTCGATCAGCACGATCACCGGCAGCTTCGCGTCCCGCAAAAGCTGCTGCTGCCCCAGCAGCGTTTCCCGTATCTCTTTGATTTCCGCGCTCAGCGCTTCCTTGTCCTCGGGCTTTTTCCGTTCAAAATCCTTCAGCATCTGTCCGTCCTCCTGACAAAAATGATGATATACAGCATGGCTCTATCGGAATGATTTTTCCCAGTGCGTCTATTATAAAAGAATCACGGCGGAAAAGCAAGCAAATATTGGCGGGTTCGGATGTATTTATTCGGTTTCTTATTACTATTCGAGTATCAGGCCCATTACAGGAGGTTACGATGGGGCTGTTCGCCCCAGTTCCGCAGCCTCAATCGTCGCAAGTCCGCTTGAAGTGGACATTGCTCGTTTCGGCTGATCTCACCGCCGATGAAATTACCGCCACAGGCGGTCATTGGCGGTTCGTCCCCAACCAGGGGCCTGAGGCCCCAGCGTTCCTTTTATAGATTACTTATTCCTGATTGACAACAGTATTCTTATGAAGCAATCGCAAAAAGCCCTTCCCGCAGGGAGAAAGGCTTTCAGCCGTTCTGTTCCTTATTACTGTCTGATTTCCAGCGTGCAATCCCAGAGCGCGCTGTTTTTCACTGTGCCCCGGAGGTTCACCATCGTGCCGATGGCGGGGCAGTCTCCCTCCGCGGAGAAAGGAATCTGCCAGGAGCCGTCGTAATAGGGGTCTTCCAGGGTATTCACGGCGGCAATGCGGCCATAGGCGATGAACGCCTTGCCCTCAAACGCTTCGGGCCTGTAAAGGATATTCAGCATCTGCACTCTTTCAAGGGTGCAGGTCATGGCCTGCATATTCAGTTCCGCCTGCGCTCCGGTGTATTTCGCTTCCGTCGTCACCGAAGCATCGACGATCCAGTAGCCGTCCAGGGCCTTCTCATCCGCGCGGAACACGCCTTGCGCAACGACCAGCGAGCCGACGGGCGGCAGGCTTTTCACGTCCTTGGGCACGATTTCCCACTGCCAGTCGCAGCACTTGGTATTGTCCAGATAGCCCCAGACGTAATACCGGTCGCGGTCATTGAAGGCGTCGTGGATTTTGCCCAGCACCCCGCGCTTGACGGTTTCCTGTCCCTCGAACTGCGGACCGTAATCGTTGTAAAACACGTTTTCATACAGCAGGTATTCCGTCTGATTCAGCAGATCGGGCACCTTGTCGATGGTCTTCACGTTTTCGTCCGCGGACGCTGAGGCCGCGCCGTTTCCGGAGCTTCCGCAGCCGGTGAGCACCAGCGCGAAAATGAGCAGCGCGACAATCAAGGTGATCTTTTTCATTTTGTTACCCCGCCTTTCTGGCAAAACATGCGATCAGGGAGAAGATGAAAAACGCGGCGATATCCACCGCTACGATGGTGGAGCCCACCGGCGTTCCGCCCAGGATGGAAATCAGGATGCCGAGCAGCGCACAGGTGACGGACAGTATCGCGGAGCACACGGTAACGCCCCGGAAGCTGCGGAAAAGGCGCATAGCGCTCATGGCCGGGAAAATGATGAGCGCCGAAATCAGCAGCGAACCCACCAGGTTCATGGCCAGCACGATGATGACGGCGACGACGACCGCGATGAGCAGGTTGTACGCCTCCACGCGGGTGCCGCAGGCGCGGGCAAAATTCTCATCGAAGGTCACGGCAAAGATCCTGTTGTAAAACAGCAGGAAAATCGCAACCACTGCCACGGACAGGCCCGCGCACAGCCACACCTCTGCCTTGCTCAGGGTCATAATCGACGTGGAGCCGAACAGCGTGGAGCATACGTCGCCGGACAGGTTGGCGGACGCGGTGAACAGGTTCAGCAGCAGATAGCCCATGGCCAGCGCGCCGACGGAAATCATGGCCACGGCAGCGTCGCCCTTGATTTTGGTGTTCTGCCCGGTCCGCAGCAGCAGAACGGCGCAGATCACCGTGACCGGCAGAACGAACATCATCTGGTTATCCATGAAAAACCGCAGGATATTGGAAACGCCTGTTTCCAGGGCGGAGTCTCCCATTCCGCTCTGCAGCCTTTTCATGACCGGCTGCAGAACCCCCGCCACAGCCATAGCGCCAAAGGCCACGTGGGAAAGCCCGTCGCCGATGAAGGAAAAGCGCTTGAGCACCAGCGTCACGCCCAGCAGTGACGAGCACAGCGCAATCAGCACCCCGACGATCAGGGCGTACTGCACGAACGGAATACTCAAATACTGACGCATCGTGTCCATCATGCCTCCGCGCCTCCCTTCGCGTCCAGAAAACGTTCAGCCAGCGCGCTCTTCCTATAGGCGTCCACCGTGCCGAAAAAGATCTCATGCCCCACATGCAGGATATGGGAAGCGCTCTGCACAGCCGCCGTGATGTCATGGGAAATCATGATCACGGTCACGCCCTCGCGATTGAGCCCGGCGATCAGCTCATACATTTCCGCCGTCACCTTGGGGTCCAGGCCGGTCACCGGCTCGTCCAGCAGCAGGATCTTCTGCGTCGCGCACAGCGCCCTTGCCAGCAGCACCCGCTGCTGCTGCCCGCCGGACAATTCCCGGTAGCAGCGGCGGGCGAACCCGCTGATCCCCATCTTTTCCATGTTTTTCCGGGCCAGGTTTTTTTCATCCTTTGAATAGAACGGCCGTCTGCCCGTCCGGCTCTGGCAGCCGGAGAGCACGATTTCCCATACCGTGGCGGGAAAGTCACGCTGTACAGCGGTCTGCTGGGGAAGATAGCCGATTTCGTTTTCACGCAGGCCCTCGCCCCATTCGATTTTTCCGCTCAGCGGTTTCATCAGGCCCTGATAGTTTTCATCAGCGTGCTTTTCCCGGACCCGTTCTCCCCCACGATGCACAGATAATCGCCCTCGTTCACGGAAAAGCTCAGTCCGGAAAGCACCGCGCGGCCCTCGTAGCCCAGGGCCAGATCACTGCATGTCAGCTGCGTCATGGTCATGCTCCTTTGATGGTAAGAATATGGCAGTTATTCACACGAAAATTGAGTTAGGAGTTAGGAGTGAGGAGTTAGGAGTTATATATAGACAAACAGTATCTGTTCAGTTGCTCATTGGACACTTTAAGTCACTATCCAAAAGCCTTCCCCTCGCAGGGGAAGGTGTCAGGCGCGGAACCAACTTGGCTCAACGTATCGGAGATCATTCGCGCCTGACGGATGAGGTGTAACCCTAAGCGACTGTGTTGTGTTGCAGTTGAGGGGTTCACCTCATCCGAGCCGCGCGAATGGACTTGCGTCCTCTCTCCATCTTGGTTCCGCGCGGCCCACCTTCCCCTCCGAGGGGAAGGCTTTTGGGCCGACTGAACGGTTACCATCTATTTAAACTCCTCACTCCTAACTCCTCACTCCTCACTGAACGAAAGCCCCAGCCGAATGGCGGGGAATCAAGTTACTTTGTCAGGGCTTCCCGCAATACGGCCAGATTGCTTTCCATAATGGCCAGATAATCCGCGCCGGCCTGAATGTCCTGGGCGGTCACGCCCTGCATGGAATCCATCGAAAGAATCTTCTGGTTCTTTTCCGCTGTGCTCTGCACCACGGTTTCCGCAATGCGCGTCTTGGGATGCTCGATGGTCAGCACGGCGGGCAGCGAAAGCTCGTCCACCTTCTGCGCCAGGAACACGATGGTCTGGAAGCTGGCTTCGCTTTCAGCGGAGCAGCCGGAGAAGGCGGCATAGTAGGTCAGGCCGTAATCGTCCGCCAGATAGCGGAAGGGGAACCGGTCGCCGAACAGGATCGTTTTCACTTCGGCGCTGTCCACCGCTTCCATATATCGCGCGTCCAGGGCCGCGAGCTTCTCAATATAGGCAGCCGCGTTGGCCTGATAAGCATCGGCTTTCTCCGGGTCGATTTCCGAAAGCTCGCCGGCGATTGCCCGCACCAGCTTCTGTGCGCACCGCAAGCTCAGCCACACATGCTCGTCGGCTTCCTCTTCATGCTCATGGTCGTGGTCATGGTCGTGTTCTTCCTCTTCGTGGTCATGGTCTTCATCCTCTTCATGCTCGTGCTCCATGCCTTCCACGATTTCTTCCGCTTTGATGTCCTCACCCAGGGCTTCCAGCAGGTTCACGGCCCGTAAATCGGGGTTCATGGCAGACTGCAGCACGTCCTCCACCCATTCGTCGCTCTCGCCGCCTACGAAGACAAACAAATCAGCTGTGGAGATTTTCAGAATATCCTGCGCGGTGGGCTGGTAGGAATGCAGATCCACGCCATTGTCCAGCAGTAATGTGATGTCCGCGCGGCCACCGTCGCCCAGGATCTGACGCGTCCAGTCGTAAATAGGAAAGATCGTGACGACAATACTGAGTTTTTCTTCCGCAATACCGATATTAGCAAAAAGGCAGGCCGCCGTCAGCAGGACAGCCAGCAGCATAGCAATCGTTTTTTTCATGGTCATATTCCTCCGTATTTTCAGTTGATTTAAATATGAAAGAAAGATAGAAAAATACAGGGAAGCAGCCCGCGGCGAAGCGTCTGACGGACAGACGCATCCCCTGGGTCCATTCATCCCTGTATCGAAATTCAGTTAATCATTGAGCCGGATCTTCCAGCTCACCAGCGTATGAAAGGCAGGCAGACGCATGACGCCCCGCACGCAAAGGCCCGTTTTTTCCCGGGACAGGGCGGTCATCGAAAGCAGCGCAAAAGCCGCCAATCCCATCACGCGGAATAGGGTAAGGCTATCCGCGATCAATTGGCACACCGGGCAATGCTCGCCAAAGCAGACGTGTCCGGCTTCATGCGCGATAAACGCGGAAGAAACGAACAACACAAGAATCATGCCCAGGCAAAGCGCCAGGACGCCCATACGTTTCCGATTCGTCATGATCCGTTTCCTCCTTTCCGATCATTCAAATTCCGTCAGGTTTTCCGGCACTGGTCGCATATACCGTAGAACACCGTTTTTCCGGCGTTCAGCGTAAAGCCGTGGCGCTCCTGCAGGTACACCTGAATCTCCAGCAGTTCGTCGCAGTTCAGATGAATCAGCCGGCCGCACACCTCGCATTTGCAATGGGAATGAGCGGCGCATTGCTGATCCTCCACATAAGCGTAACAGGCGCTGTCGCCCGGCCCCAGCGTGTACTTCTGAATGCTTCCCTCTTCCACGAACCTTTCCAGCCGCCGGTATATCGTGGCCGTTCCGATGGGGCGGTCCTGCGCCGCGAAATAGTCTCTCAGTTCAGCGGCGGTGTAATGCCTGCCGGGCGAAGCCTTCAGGTAATTCAGCAGCGATTCCTGCGCCTGTGTGCGATACTTCGCTTTCCCGGCCATCGAACCGTCCCCCTTCCGTCGGAATTTGATAACCGTTCTCAATTATAAAGGGGAGGAGCGCCGTTGTCAACACAATTTGCAAATAATTCTCAAAAGTCTGTTTTCCGTAACAATTGAAATTCCCGTCTTGTAGGTTCAGGAGAAATATGGTATACTGAAGCGTACTAAATACAAACGAGGGATGCGTATGCGTAACAAATTCAATGGACAAAAACTGTTTCTGGTCTTTCTGACCGTCGTGCTCACGCTCAGTTCCGTATCGCCGGTTTTTGCCGAAACCGTGCTGCACGGCTATTCCAAGGGCGCGGGGTATGAATATGTGGCGTTCGGCTCCTACCCCACCGACGCCGACGGCACCGTGCGCCCCATCCTGTGGCGCGTGCTGAAGGCGGACAGCGGCGAAGCCTGGCTGCTGAGCGAATACATCCTCTTCGGCGCGCCTGTGCACGGGGACTACGAGCATTATCAGGGCTGGGAAAAGAGCGATCTGTACCTGTACCTGAACAGCATCTTCATCAACGACGCCTTCACCGCCGAGGAACGCGCCGCCCTGGTGAACCGCACCGAGGATAACGCCCTGGTGACGCTGATCACCTCCAATGAAATGAAGGACGCCTCCATCGGCTTTTCCTCCAACAACGCGCGCCTGTGCGAGAGCACCGCTTATGCCAAGATCCTGCCCGATCCTCCGATCTTCGAGCTGCCCAAAACCAACAACAAAGGCCGATGGAAGCCGCTGTACATTTATTCCAAGGGCCATAAGTACAGCCCCTGGTGGAGCCGCACCCGTTCCGAGGATTACCAGCATGAGCAGCGCCGCGTGATGGACGAGGGCAAGATCGGCCGCATCTCCACCGGCAACAGCGACCTGGGCGTGCGCCCCACGGTGTATGTGGACCTGACCAGGCTGACCATCGCTTCGGGCAGCGGCACGATGGATTCGCCCTATCAGCTGCTCCCCACCGGTACAGTGCCTGTCACGCAGGCGGCGCAGACAGAAGAAGAGCCCGCCGCGTATGATACGCCCGACGAGCAGCAGGAGCCGGAATACACCGAACCCGTACAGGGTGACGGTATCCCGATCATCAGTTTCGATGATGAGCCGGGCGATGAATTCCTGACGGACGATCTGGACTCCTATCCCACGGGCAGTCTGGAAGAAGTGGGCGATGATTTCTATTACACGGGCGAAGACGATGGCGTCCAGGAGGAAGCACCCGCGCAGACCGGCGGCATCCCCCTGTACACGGAAGAAGAACCTGCCGCGCAGACGGAGACCAGCTTTGCCGCCGTGGTGAACGCCACCGATCTCAACGAGCATTTCCCGGCGCTGACGGCCCAGGGCTTCCTGCCGGACGGCCAGAGCGAATTCGTTTACGCGAACGAAAACGAAGGCCTGTGGCTGTACGCATCACAGACCCTGCGTATCGAAATCAAGCGCTTTGAAGGCAAAAACAGCTCGAACGGTCCGTTGCGCTGGTATGAGGCCGAGGTCTTTACCAAGGACAACAGCGAACTGTTTGACTTCTATCCCTTCGATAAAGACCACTACAAATCCTACGGCGACCGCTATAAGGAATACCCCGAAAAGATCGCCAAGCAGCATCAGTTAGTGTTCGCCATCAATTCCGACTATTTCATCTACCGCATCGAGCGCGACCATGAGGAGAGCTACGACTACCCCATCGGCGTGATCATCCGCGACGGCGAAGTGTTCTATGACCGGCCCAAGAAAGCCAATTCCACGGTGTATCCGCCGCTGGACGTGATGGCACTGTATCCCGACGGCTCCGTGACCCTGCACAAGAACGCCACAATCACCGCCAAGGAACTGCTGAAAAACGGCGCGACGGACACGCTCTCCTTCGGCCCAATCCTGGTGGAAAACGGCGAAGTCTCCCCCCGCTCCAAGGAATTCGGCAATACGCCCAATCCCCGCACAGGCTTCGGTATCGTGGAACCCGGCCATTATGTGGTGGTCGTGGCCGAAGGCAAGCGCAAGGGCGTCACGGAAGGCGAAAGCTGCATCTGGCTGGGTGAAAAGATGGCTGAGCTCGGCTGCCAGTCCGCTATCAACCTGGACGGCGGCGCGACCTCCGTGCTCATCTTCATGGGCAATCAGATCAACGTGACCGGCAACTACAACAGCAGCACCAACCGCAAACAGAACGAGCTGTTCGGCATCGGCCATTCGAGCGATATTCATTGACAAAATGTGTTTTCTCCCCCGCGTCATATTCGGCGCGGGGGTTTTTGCAGGTGAAGTGCACCGAAACGCTTGATATGTTACCCTTACTATAAGTAATCTATTAAAGGTCTGCTGGAGCCTCCGCGGCCCCAGACCCTGCGGCAAGGGATTTCATCCCTTGCATCCCAATAGGCGAAATTATTGCTCGCCCAATTGAATCGTGAATTCAGATGCGGGATGAGAAATCGTTCCAGACAAGGAACGAAACCGCAGGAATACTGGAGGTATTTCAAGGTTGAGTGACGCAGGATGGACCGATTTATCGCCCGCAGATAAT
>JAFWQM010000010.1 GCA_017509065.1 Clostridia bacterium | reverse complement strand
CCGTTTGGCCCGAAAATGCTCATATTACGGCCAGAAATTGATATAGGAAACAACCTTCGGTTGCTCCTCGGCGACGCACATGTCGCCGCCTGCGGATTAAAAATCGAAGGGCCTGCGGGCCCTTCGATGCATCCCGAGGTTTGTCGACGATCTGAGGCTCCTTCGGATATGAAGGAGTCCTTTTTTGCGAAATTGGATCAATAGTTTTCCGCCTTGATCTGGAAATACGCCTGGGGATGGGCGCAGACGGGGCAGACTTCGGGGGCCTGCTTGCCCACCACGATATGGCCGCAGTTGGAGCACTGCCAGATCATATCGCCGTCCTTGGAGAAAACCAGGCCACCTTCCACGTTGGCAAGCAGTTTGCGGTAACGCTCTTCATGTTCCTTTTCGATCGCGGCGACGCCCTCGAACAGTTTGGCGATGTCCTCGAAGCCTTCTTCCCGGGCTTCCTTGGCGAAGGTCGCGTACATATCCGTCCACTCGTAGTTCTCGCCCTCAGCAGCGGCCAGCAGGTTTTCGGCAGTGGAGCCGATACCATCCAGGAGCTTGAACCAGATTTTGGCGTGCTCTTTTTCGTTGTCGGCGGTTTCGGTGAAAATGTTGGCGATCTGCACAAAGCCTTCCTTCTTGGCCTTGGAAGCGAAATAGGTGTACTTGTTGCGGGCCTGGCTTTCGCCGGCAAAAGCGGTGCGCAGGTTCTGTTCGGTTTTGCTGCCTTTCAGTTCCATAAGAATCATCCTCCTAAATCTTTGGCTTTCTGTTATTGTTTCCATATCGGAATGATTTATTATTCGCGGCCTGGAAACAAAATCCTCTATTTTTCCAGGTACTTTGTCATATAGTTTTCATCCTGTTCATATTCATAGCCGAAATGGCGGTAAAAAAGCCTGGACGTTTCGTAACCCGCGCCGCCAAGATGCACGCGGATGCGCTTTTTCCCGATGCCGCGCAGATGGTTTTCTGCGTGCATGTATAGCTTCGTGCCGATCCCCTGCCGCTTCAGCGCCGCTTTCACATAGAACCGGTGCAGCCTTACGCCGTCGGTATCCGGGATGGAGCTGTACCCGATGCAGCCGATCACGCGGTCATCATCAGACAGTGCCAGCCAGAACATATCGCCTTTATCCAAGTAATTCGCGCGGATGTCCAGCAAATCCCCGTTCAGCCCCGGCACCCGCCCCAGGGCGTCCTTGGCCTGCAGCACCATGAAGATCATATCGTCACGGTACTTTTCCTCAAATGGAATGATACGCATGACAGCCCTCCGTTTCTCTATCTTCATCCTACAAAACATTTTCTTCCCTGTCAACCCAATAATATCTTCCATCCATCCTTTGTTCATAATTTCTTTACATTTTTTTGCTATAATATAATGTCACTCCGTACGAATGCGGAGGAAAGGAGCAGAACATGCTGATTTTAAAGGATATCGCCAAGGATTATCAGACGGGCGATACGAAAGTGGAAGCCCTGCGGGGCATTGATCTGCAGTTCCAGGAAAAGGAATTCGCCGCCATTTTGGGCCCTTCCGGCTGCGGCAAAACCACGTTATTGAACATTATCGGCGGGCTGGACCAGTACAGCCGGGGCGACCTGATCATCAACAGCCGCTCCACCAAGGAATATAAGGACAGCGACTGGGACACCTACCGCAACCATTCCATCGGCTTCGTGTTCCAGAGCTACAACCTGATTCCCCATCAGACCGTGCTGGCCAACGTGGAGCTGGCGCTGACACTCTCCGGAGTCAACCGGGAGGAGCGCCGCCGCCGCGCAATCGAAGCACTGGAGAAGGTGGGCCTGAAAGACCAGATCAAAAAGAAGCCCAACCAGATGAGCGGCGGCCAGATGCAGCGCGTCGCCATCGCCCGGGCGCTGGTGAACGACCCGGATATTCTCCTGGCCGACGAGCCTACCGGCGCGCTGGACAGCGAAACCAGCGTGCAGGTCATGGAAATACTGAAAGAGATTTCCAAGGACAAGCTGGTCATCATGGTCACGCACAACCCCGACCTGGCCGATACCTACGCCAGCCGCATCATCCGCCTGCTGGATGGCAAAGTGGTCAGCGATTCCATGCCCTGCGGGGAAGCGGAACTGAAAACCGCGGGCGAGACCGGGAAGCAGAAAAAGCCCTCCATGAGCTTTGCCACCGCCCTGTCTCTGTCCCTCACCAACCTGATGACCAAGAAAGGCCGCACGATCCTGACCGCCTTCGCCGGCTCCATCGGCATCATCGGCATCGCGCTGATCCTGTCGCTGTCCACGGGCGTGGATATGTTCATCGAGCGGATCGAGCGCGACACGCTGTCCTCCTATCCGCTGGAGATCGACGAGCGCACCATCGACATGACGGACATGATGACCGGCATGATGGATATTTCCTCCGACAGCCGGGAACACGAGGACGGCAAGATCTATTCCGGCTCCCGCATGACCAAGCTGATGAGCGGCTGGATGAGCGGCGTGACGGAAAACAATCTGACTGGTTTCAAAAAATACCTGGACAGCCGTTCGCTTGAAGTCAGCGAGTTGGTCAGCGGTATTCAGTACGAATACAGCACCCCCCTGACCCTGTACCGTCTCCTGGACGACGGCCAGAGCATCCAGGTAAACCCCTCCACCACGCTCGAAGCTACCGGCATGATGAGCATGATGAGCATGATGTCCTCCTCCATGAGCGGCATCCAGGAAACCATGATGAACGCCACCATGACCCGGATGAACGCCTTCCAGCCCCTTTTGGACAATGATGAACTGCTCAGGTCCCAGTACAAGGTGCTGGCGGGCCGCATGCCGGAGAAGCTGGACGAAGTGGTGATCATCGTCAATTCCCGCAACGAGCTGAGCGACTATGTGCTCTACACCCTGGGCCTGAAAGACCAGAGCGAGCTGAAAGGCATGTTTGAGGCGCTCATGAACGGCGAGCCCATCGAAAGCGAGGATATGGAGTTCTCCTATGACGAACTGATGGGCCTGCGCTTCCGCCTGCTGCTCAACACCGATTACTACAGCAAGGAAGGCGTCGCCTGGAGAAGCCGCAAGCGGAATGATGATTTCATGCGTGAAAAGCTGGAAAACGCCATGGAAATCAAGGTGGTGGGCATTTTAAAGCCCGCCGACGGGGCCGTGGCGACGACGGTGACCGTGGGCATCGGATATCGCTTTGAATTAATGGAGTATCTGCTTAACGAGGTTAAGAACAGCCAGATCGTACAGGAGCAGCTGGCGAACCCCGGAATCGACGTGTTCACCGGCCAGGCATTTGAAACCGACCAGACCGACCTGTTCGCCGCCTTGGACAGCATGACCGTCAGCGAGTTCTTTGACAAGTATTCCGGCGTGATGGGCCTGAATGCGGAGATTCAGAAGCGCGTGGAACAGATTCCCTCCTTCGCGCTCAACATGGTGAGCAAAGAGGACATCAAATCCGTGCTGCGCATGGCGCTGCCGGAGGATATGAGCAACACCCTGGAAAAGAACCTGACCACCCTCGGCGTCTGCGATGTGGATTCTCCCAGCGCCATCTTCCTGTACCCCAAGAACTTTGAATCCAAGGCGAAGCTGACGGAGATCATTGACACCTACAACGCCGCGGCGGATGAAGAGAATGTGATCCACTACACGGACTATGTGGGCCTGCTCATGTCCTCCATCACCACGATCATCAACGCCATCAGCTATGTGCTGATCGCGTTCGTAGCCATTTCGCTGGTGGTGTCCTCCATCATGATCGGCATCATCACCTATATCAGCGTGCTGGAGCGCACCAAGGAAATCGGCATCCTGCGCGCCATCGGCGCGAGCAAGCGGGATATTTCCCGTGTGTTCAACGCCGAAACCCTCATTGTGGGCTTTGTCGCCGGGTTCATCGGCATTGTGGTTACGCTGGGGCTGGTGTTGCTGATGAATTTCATCATCTACCGCCTCACCGACATTCCCAACCTGGCAAATCTGCCGCTCGTTGCCGGGCTGATCCTGGTGGGCGTTTCGATGGTGCTCACCTTCATCGCGGGCCTCATTCCCTCCCGCATGGCCGCAAAGAAAGACCCCGTCGTGGCGCTGCGGACGGAGTGACGGAAACAAACCCAGACAAACGAAAAGAACCCGCCGGATCGGCGGGTTCTTTTCGTTGGCTTACAGCAGGTGGGCGCAGGCGGGATCGAAGGAGATATAAGCGCTGTCGCCCACGGCATAGATTTTCTTGTTCACGGGGCAGTTATCGGTGATTTTTACCAGCGTGTCGCCCACGCGTACGTGGTAGTTCTGATAGCTGCCCATGAAGCAGCTCAGCTCTACCTTGCAAGGCAGCATGCCTTCGTCGGCGATCAGGATGGCTTCGGGACGCACCACGATCTCGCAGTCCGCGCCGGGAGCATAAGACTTCTCCGTGTTCACGGCGGCCCTGCCGGTGGGCAGCTGCACCACAACCTGGCCGTTTCGGCTGGAATCCGCCTTGCCCTTCAAGAAGTTGCACTCGCCGATGAAGTCTGCCACGAACTCGCTGACGGGGTGATAGTAGATTTCCGTAGGACTGCCCATCTGGGCGATGACGCCGCCCTTCATCAGGATGATCTGGTCGGAGATGGACATGGCCTCGCTCTGGTCGTGGGTCACGTAAATAGCGGTGATGCCCAGGGCCTGCTGGATGCGGCGGATCTCCGTGCGCATCTGCACGCGGAGCTTGGCGTCCAGGTTGGAAAGTGGCTCGTCAAAGAGCAGCACGCCCGGCTCCACCACCAACGCGCGGGCCAGGGCCACGCGCTGCTGCTGGCCGCCGGAGAGCTGGTTGGTCATACGCTGCTCCATGCCGGAGAGCTCGACCAGGCCCAGGATGTCCTTCACCCGCTGTTTGATCTCGTCCTTGGGCACTTTGCGCAGCCGCAGGCCGTAGGCCACGTTGTCGAACACGTTGTAGTGGGGGAACAGGGCGTAACTCTGGAACACCATGGCGGTGTCGCGCTTGTTGGGCGTCAGGGCGTTGATGGGCTCGCCGCCCAGATAGATTTCGCCTTCGTCCGGGCTTTCAAAGCCCGCGATCATGCGCAGGGTGGTGGTTTTGCCGCAGCCGGAGGGACCGAGCAGCGTCACGAAGCTGCCGGGCGCAATGTCCAGCGCCACGTCGTGCACGGCATAAAAATCCTTGCCAGTCTTGGGGTCCTGATAGATTTTGGAAATATGATCGAGCTTTACGCCCTTGGGGTTCTTCACGCGCTTATCAGCCATGATTATTCAACCTCCTTGATTTTTCTGCTGGTGCCGAAGAACTTGATAACGAGATTCATCAGCAAAACGCTTCCGTAGGTAATGGCGATCAGGATCGTCGCGAAGGCGCAGGCGATGCTGAACGCGCCCTTCTCCGCAAATTCGTTGATCTGCACCGTGATGAGCAGATAGCTGGGCGTGACCAGCAGAATGATGGCGGAAATGGCGGTGATGGAGCGCACGAAGGCGGTGACCAGGCCGGAGAGGAAGGAATCCTTGATCAGCGGCAGGGTGACGGAGGCGAACACCTTGAGGCTGTTGGCGCCCATGTCATAGGCGCTTTCCTCGATGGACTTGTCGATCTGCCGCAGGGCGGAAATGCCGCTGCGCGTGCCGGTGGGCAGGGAGCGCACCACGAACACGATGATCAGGATCAGGCCCGTGCCGTAAATGCCGCTGAGCAGACCGGTGTGGAACAGGCCGTTGGCAAAGCCGCGGATGTAGCCGACGCCCAGTACCGTGCCGGGCACGGCCATGGCCAGGATGGAAACGGCCTCAATGAAGCCCTTGGCCTTGAACTTCCGCTTGACCACCAGGTAGGAAATGATCATGGATAAAAGCGCGGTGATCGGAGAAGCGATGAGGGAGAGCACGAAGGAATCCCTAAACGCCTGCAGGCCGCGGTAGCGAGTGAACACCTGCTCGAACCACTTGAACGTGAGCGGCGTGAACCGGTAGCCCCAGGTGGGGAACAGCGCGCCGATGGGCACGCACAGATACATCATGATGACAAAAATCGCCGCCAGGGAGCACAGGATGGTGAGCGGCACGGTGACGGATTTGTCCTCGATCAGCATGCGCGCGCGGCTGGCTTTGCCGGTCAGGGTCGCGGCGGTCTTGCGCTCTAAGTAATACTTCTGCACGGCGAACATGGCCAGCGTGATGCACAGCAGCACCACGGCCATCGCAGCCGCGCCTTCCTTATCCATGGCGCCGGTGATTTGCAGGTAGATCGTGGTGGCCAGCGTGTCGTAGCTGCCGCCGATGATCATGGGGTTGGCGAAGTCGGCGATGGATTCGATGAACGTGACCAGGAACGCGTTGCCAAGGCCCGGCAGCAGCAGGGGGAAGGTGACCGTCGTGAACACCTTCCAGCGTGACGCGCCCATGTCGCGGGACGCTTCCTCCATGGAGGGGTCGATGTTTTTGAGCAGGCCCTTTAGCATCATATAGCACACCGGGAAGAACGTCAGGGTCTGCACGATCACGATGCCCCAGTAGCCGTATATATCGTTGTCGTAGATGCCCAGCAGGAAGCGGGTGATGAGGCCCGAACGCCCGAACAGCATGATCATGGACAGCGACAGCACGAACGGCGGGGACACCACGGGCAGCATGGAAACGACCTTGAAAAGCCCACCCACAACCTTGCGCATCCGCACATAGACCTCGACATACGCGAACAGGAGGCCGATCAGCGTGGACAGGATGCCCACCACGAAGCCCACCTTTAATGTGTTCGTGATGGCCTGGCGGAACGTCCATAAGCCGAAGATGCGCTTGAACGTATCAAGGGAAAGACCGTTGCTGCCGTAGAGGCTGTCCACCAGCAGGATCGCCAGCGGATAGAGAATGAACAGCGTCAGGAAGGTAATGAGGAGCACGATCGTGGTCATCATGATGGGATCGGCCAGCAGCTTTTTTCGATCCAGCTGGGCGCTTTGACCTTTTGCCATCAGTCACCTTCTCCTTTCTTTCATTTGAAAATCCCCGCCCCGGGCGGGGCGGGGAAGAATGCTTCCGTTGCTTTGTGAAACTATTCAGTTGATGCGGGAATTATTCAGTCTTGAAGCGGCCGTCAGTGGCGGCGTCGCCCAGGGCGGCGATCACGTCGTTCACGTTCTGGGTAGTTTCCTCCACAGCCTTGGCGAAGTCATAGCCGTCCCACACGGCGTCCAGGGTCAGGCCGAACTGCGCGGCGGCTTCGGGCTGCTGGGCGTTGTCGATGACCAGGAACTGATAGGAACCGGTGTCGTCAGCCAGCTCCACGCACTCGGGAGACAGGGCGAACTCCAGGAACAGCTTGGCGGCGTTCATGTGCTTGGCGCCCTTGAAGATGGCCACGGGGCCGATTTCGCAGGCTGTGCCGTCGGCGGGGATCACCAGGCCCACGTTGTCGTAGCCGTTGTCCAGGATCTGGGTGATGCCGTCATGCAGGAAGCCGATGCCGATGACGCACTGACCGGTGCCGACGTTCTTGCTGGGGCCGGAGCCGGACTTGGTGTACTGCTGCACGTTCTTGTCCAGGGCGACCAGATAGGCGATGCCTTCGTCATGGCCCTTCATCTGGAGCATGAGGTTCGCAGCCAGCTTGGGGGTGCCGGCGGTATTGTAGTTGGAGAACCAGATCAGGTTCTTGTATTCAGGCTTGAGCAGGTCGTCCCAGGTCTGGGGCACGTCCAGCTTCAGGCGGGCAAGCTCGTCCTTGTTGACCATGAAGCCCAGGATGCCGGTGTAGATGCCGTACCAGTAGCCGTTGGGATCCTTGTACAGGTCGCTCAGCAGGTGGGAAGCGTTGGCAGGCACATAGCTGTTGTCCAGGAAGCCCTTGGCAGCCAGCGCGTCATAGGGGTTGTTGGTGCCGCCGAACCACACGTCGGCGGAGGGATTGCCGTTTTCTTCCTCGATCTTGGTGGGCACTTCGCCGGTGGACAGGCGCTGGAACTGAGTCTTGATGCCATACAGCTTTTCAAACGCCTGGCAGGCGGCGGCGAGATAGGGCTCTTCGCAGGAGCCGTAAACGACCAGCTCGCCCTCGGCCTTGGCGGCGGCGACCAGCTCGGGGTCAGCGCCCACGCGGTCCTCGGCGGACGCGAAGGACACGCAGCCAAGCGCCAGCACGGCGATCAGAAGGAATGCCAAAAACTTCTTCATGTTCAAAAGCCTCCCTACATTAGAATATGGAATTTGACGGTTTCCGTCATCACGGATTATTATAGCTGCGCGCCGGTTCCTTGTCAAGATAAAGTTTCCGCTTTTGCGGCATAAATCGGCCAGATTGCACAAATATTTCTGCGTTATCCCACTGAATGAACCAAAATCGGCTTGACAAACTGCCCGGCAGGGGGTATGCTATATGAGGATGAAAAAGGATGTCGAAAATTAGAGTGAGAAGTTAGGAGTTTTATTGTGTTTCATATGACACAAGCCCTGCTTCCTTATTTTATCAAGACTATATAAAACTCCTCACTCCACACTCCATACTCCTGACTCTTATATTTGTTCCCAATCGCCGGAGGATACCGGCGAAATAAATATTCATTATGGAGGAAATCTGACATGAAGAAGATTCTGGCCCTGGTTCTCGCGCTGGTCATGGCGCTTGGCTGCGCCGCTTTCGCCTTGGCGGAAGACGACATCACCCTGGACGTAATCATCTGCCAGTACGGCCCCAACACGCAGGAATGGTTCCTGGGCAAGGGCATGAACGGCACCAATTTCGTGGAAAAGTTTGAAGCCGAAAATCCCGGCGTGAAGCTGAACCTGGAAGTGGTTTCCTGGAACGACGTGTACAGCGTGGTATCCACCCGCATTTCCAACAACAACGCGCCTGACATCCTGAACATCGACGTGTTCGCCAACTACGCGGCCGAGGGCCTGCTGCTGCCCGTGAAGGACTACTGCCCCGAAGAACTCTTTAACGACTTCTTCCCCTCCTTCATCGCCCAGTCCGTGATCGACGATACCGTGTGGGCCGTGCCGGATCTGGCCTCCGCCCGCGCGCTGTATTACAACATCGACCTGCTGACTGAAGCCGGCGTGGAAAAGGTTCCCGCCACCTGGGCCGAGCTGGAAGACGCCTGCCAGGCCATCATTGACTTCTACGGCGGCGAAGTGTATCCCTGGGGCATCGACATGACCACCGACGAAGGCCAGGCCGCGTTCTCCTACTACGTATGGAACAACGACGGCGGCTTCGTGGACGCGGACGGCAACATCGCCGTGAACAGCGACAAGAACGTGGAAGCCATCAACTTTGCTATCGGCCTGGTGAATAAGGGCTACACCAATCCCAACCCCGCCACCCAGACCCGCTATGACCTGCAGGATATGTTCGGCGCTGGCAAGCTGGCCATGGTCATTGCTCCCAACCAGCTGCCTGACTACCTGGCCCAGAAGGGCTACGAAGGCATCAACTTCGCTACCGCCGCCCTGCCCGTCAACGAAGGCGCGAACCCCGGCGCTACCGGCGTTATGGATCGCGTGATGGCCTTCAAAGACGACAGCCTGACCGCTGAGCAGGACGCCGCCCGCAAGGAAGCCATCGGCAAGTTCCTCACCTTCTTCTATGCTCCCGAAAACTACGTGGGCTGGGTCTCCATGGAAGGCTTCCTGCCCGCGGTCAACAGCTCCGTCGCCGCGCTGGTGGAAGCCAATCCTTCCTTTGAAGCGTGGCTGAAGGTGCTGGATAGCTGCCAGTTCTATCCCACCGCCCTGGACAACTGGGACGCCATCAAGATGGGCGTTATCAACGTGGAACAGAACGCGCTGACCGGCGGCGACGTGAAGACCCTGCTGGACGAGCTCCAGGCTTCCCTCACCAAGTAACAACCGCAAACCAAGGGCCGGTGAGAACCGGCCCTTCTTTTCAGTTCTGAAAGGAGTCTCGCCATGAATACGATCCTGGTGCGCAAAAAATGGGTGCCGTATCTGTGGCTGCTGCCCAGTATCATTCTGATGACGGTCTTTGTGGTGTTCCCCATCCTGATCGTATTCAGGCTGTCCTTCAGCGAAATCAGCCGCGCCGGAGTGATCGGCGGCTTCGTGGGCCTGGATAACTTCGTGGCCGCCTTCAACGACAAGGCGTTCGGCGTGGTGATGCAGAACACCGCAATCTGGGTTGTGAGTGTGGTCGGCATTTCCACGGTGCTGGGCTTCATCATCGCTATGGCGCTGAACACGGAGTTTTTCGGCCGCAAGATCGCCCGCTCCATCGTGATTTTCCCCTGGGCCACGTCGCTGGTCATTCAGGCGAGCGTGTGGAACTATATCATCAAGTATGAGTACGGCAACCTGAACAACGTGCTTTTGAACATGGGCATCCTCAAAAGCGCGGTGAACTGGCGGCTCACCTACCAGATCGAGTTCGCCTGGGAGTGCGGCATCGGCATATTCGTGACGATCCCCTTCGTCACGTTCTGCGTGCTGTCCGGCCTGCAGAGCATCGACGCGGCGTATTACGAGGCGGCGACCGTGGACGGCGCGGGCTTCTGGAAAAAACTGCGCCACGTGACGCTGCCGCTGGTTAAGCCGAGCCTCACGGTGAGCACGGTGCTGAACATCATCTACGTGTTCAATTCCTTCCCCATCGTGTACACCATCACCAAGGGCGCGCCCGCCAACAAGACCGACACCATGGTGACGCTGCTGTACATGCGCGCGTTCTACGACCAGCAGAAGGGCGCGGCCACAGCGCTGTCCGTGATCGGGTTCGTGATCCTTTGCATCGTGGCAGGGGCGTACATGATGATCTCCATGCGGAAGGAGGAGGATCTATGAAGAAGCTGGCTCCCGACGCGCGTCCGCGCTCCCGCAGATGGGGTGTGGCGCTGCTGATCGAAGCGCTGTTCCTGATCGTGATTCTCTTCTCCGTGCCGCTGTTTGAGGCGACGGCCACGGTTTATACGAAGAAATCCGCCAACACCTTCGTTGGGGACGAAAAGTACCAGACGGTCAAGGCCGAAGTGGAAGCCGCCGTGGCAGATTACCGGGAATTCGGCGGTGTCACGCTGGACGAAACCGTCACCCTGCGGGACAAGTCCGATGGCACCCAGAGCAGCATGGTCACCTTCACCGCTTCCACTCAGGGACGGTTCTCCGGCTGGAAGCTGGCTTTCAGCGGCCTCCCCGCCGGACGGCTGCTGCTGATTTTCCTGGTCTTTGCCTGCATGGCGGTGGCGCTGGCGTTTACTCCCTGGCCCGTGACCCAGGGCATTGCGTTAGGCTTGGCGATCGTAACGCTGCTGCTCCCGCCGCTGTTCTCCATGAATATCACCCGCTTCTTCGCCCGGGAGATCGGCACGGTGCTGTCCGGGGCGCGGCAGGCGGATATTTCGGGGCAATTGGCCCTGGCGGACAGGCTTTTGTACGGCGGCAAGGCGGGGGAGAGCATCCAAAGCCTGCTTTCCGGCATGAATTTTCGCTGCACCCTTTCCCTCTGGCTGCTGCTGCCCGCTGCGTTCCTGCTGGTGTGCGGCGCGCTGCGGATGCAGAACGCGCAGCTGGGCCATGCCCTGAGCCGGGGCTGCCTGTACGCGTTCGTCATCGCCCTGTCGGTCCTGATTCTGTATCCTTATTACGTCATGTTCATCACTGCCCTGCGCTCTCCCGCCGAGACCAACGACATGTACTTCCTGCATATCCTGCCGGTGGAATGGAAGTGGGGCAACTTCCAGGACATCGTGCGGAAGAACGTGCTGACGTATCTGGGCAACAGCCTGCTGCTCTCCTTCGGGGCCACGCTCATCAGCCTGCTCTGCGGCATTCCGGCGGCCTATGCCATGGCGCGGATGCGGTTCAAGGGCAAGAAAGCGTTCCTTGGTTTCGTCATCATGAGCCAGATGTTTTCCCCCGTGGTGCTGCTGGTTGGTATTTCCCAGCTGATGATCACGATCAAGCTGAACGACTCGGTGCTGGGATTGATGCTCATCAACGCGGCGTTCAACCAGGCTTTCGCCATCTGGCTGCTGCGGGGTACGTTCGTTTCGATCTCGTCTGAAATGGAGCAGGCGGCGTGCATTGACGGCTGTTCCGTGGTAGGAGCCTTGATCCGGGTGCTGCTGCCCATGGCCGCGCCGGGTATCGTGACCACGCTGATCTTCGTGTTCATCAACGCCTGGAATGAATACACCATTTCCACCGTGCTGATCTCCACGGCCAGCAAAAAGCCCATCACCGTGGGCATCACCCAGTTCTCCTCCTTCAACATGATCGAGTGGCATTACCTGTTCGCTTCCGCGCTGCTGGCTACCATCCCCGTGGTCATCCTGTTCATGCTCATCGAAAAGCATCTCGTCTCCGGCCTCACTTCCGGCGGCGTGAAGGGCTGACGCGGCGCGGCTTAACTAAGCCTTTCCTTTCGCGGGAGAGGCTTTTTTCATACAAAGAAAAAAGATGACAAACGGCGGGAAAATATGGTATACTACATGATGGCGGTTTTCCGCACGATAAGAAAAGGACGGCACCTTGAAAAAGATGTCCAAACGGCTTTCCAAACAAACCCGGAGCTATCTGATCAACGCGGCCATTATTCTGATTACGCTGGCCGCGGTGCTGTTTATCAGCGCCCAGAGCGGCGATATTGACGACGCGTGGACGGCGCTGCGTTCCGCGGACCCTTTCTGGATCGCAATGTCCGTTTTGTCCTGGTGCGTGTTCATGACCTTTGAGGGGATGGGGCTGCACGTTTTTTTTCGGCAGCAGAAGGTGAAAATCAAATTGGGCCTGTCCCTGATGATCGGTATGATCGGCAGTTTTTATTCCGCCGTCACCCCGGCGGCCACCGGCGGCCAGCCCATGCAGGTGCTCTCTCTTCGCAAGCGGGGCTATTCCTCGGGCCTGACCTCCTCCGGCCTGGCGGTCAAGTTTTTCACTTTTCAGATGGCGCTGCTTTCGCTCGGCGCGCTGCTGTGGATTTTCAACCCCGGGCCGCTCAGCGAATGCCCGCGCGAAGCCATTTGGGTCACAGCGGCGGGTTACTTTATCAACGGCCTGTCGGTGGCGGCGGTGATCCTGCTGGCGATCAACAGAAACATCGTCCGGGGCGTGATCCGGTTTTTCATCAACGCGGGCTGTTCTTTGCGGCTGATTAAAAACAGGCAGAAAATGGAAGAACGGGCGGAAAAGGCGATTGACGATTTCCACGGCTCTGTGGATATGCTCACCCATCATCCCATCCGCCTGTTCCATCTGTATCTGATTTCCTGCCTGCAGGTGCTGGGCCTGATGAGCATTGCTTACTGCGTGTACCGCGCGCTGGGGATGAACGAATATTCCTACTTCGATATCCTGACCCTGCAGTTCCTTTTGTTCATTGCCGCGTCGTTTACGCCCCTGCCCGGCTCCTCCGGGGCGCAGGAGGGCGGCTTCTATGTTTTTTTCCAGAATGTGTTCCCGGCGGACAAGCTGGTCGGCGCGCTGCTGCTGTGGCGGTTTTTCTCCTACTATTTCACCATGATCGTGTGCTTTGGCGCGGTGATTTACGACAGCGCGTGGAACATGCGCCACGCGGGGAAGGGAGGGGAAACAGATGCGCAGGAAGCGCCGGACAACGCCGGTTGACCGCCTGATTCCGGAGCGCAAAACCACCAGCAAAAAGCTGAAGGAAAAGACGCTGGAAGCGCTCTCCTAACTCCTCACTCCTAACCCTTTAAGTGCAGCCACTTCTCTCCCTTGAAGCGCAGGCGCAGGGCGATGCCCCGGGCAAGCCATTCGCACACCAGCGCGATCCAGATGCCCGGCACGCCGAGGCCCAGGGGAATGGTGAGCGTGTAGCCCAGGACGCAGCGGCCCAGGAGCAGCGCCATGACGGACACCGCACCGGTGTATACGCTGTCGCCGGCCGTGCGCAGCACCATGGAAGGAACATTCCCGTCACACCAGAGCAGAGGCATGCAGAACACCGCGATGCTGAGGCAGGTATAGATGATCGCTGTGCCCTGCTCCGAAGCGTGGTAGAGCCTGAGCAGCAGCGGGGTGAGCGGATAGAGGACGATCACCGTCGCGAGCAGCACGAACCGCCCCACGCGGATCAGGCCGCGGCAATACTGCCGCACGAGATCATAGCGCTTCGCGCCGTAGCACTGGCCGCAGACCGTGCTGGCAAGCGCGGTCAGCGCGTTGGCCGGGGCGCAGTACAGGTTGAACATCGAGTTGGACACTGCGTGCGCGGCCAGGGCAGTGGTGGTCAGGCGGGCCAGATAAACCTGCACCATCAGCATTCCGCCCTGGGTCAGCAGGGATTCCACCGTCAGCGGCATGCCCAGCGAGGCGATTTCCCGCGTGACGGACGCTTTGAAACGGAAGAAATGCTTCAGCCGGATGTGGTACTTCGAATGGCGGATCAGCCAGAACACCGCCAGCGCCATGCCCAGCGCGCGGGCTACGATATAGCTCAGACCCGAGCCAGCCACCCCCAGGCCAAGCCCGTTGATGAACAGAAGACTCAGCAGCAGGTGGGACACGTTGATCACGATGGTCAGCAGCAGGCTGGAGCGGGTGTCGCCCAGGCTGCGGAAAACATTGAAGATGGCGTTGAACACGGAAAACGGGATAAACGAAATCGCCATCATTCGCATGTATTTCACCGCGTATTCGATCAGCAGCGGTTCCACGTGCGGATAAATCAGGCGCACCAGCGTTTCGGCGGAAAGGAAAAGCAGCGCGCTCAGCCCAATGGACACCGCGCCGCACAGACCCACCGCCTCGCCGATCGTCTGGCGGATCTCCAGCGCGTCGCCCCGGCCCTTCGCGCGGGACACCACGATGGCCCCGCCGGTGGACAGCGACATGAACACCAGCGAAACGAGGCTGTTGACCGTGCCCACCATGGACACGGCGGCGATGGCCGCTTCGCCGATGGAGGAAACAAGCGCCGTGGACAGCAGGCTGATAAAACAGATGAAAAACTGGTCGAGCGTCAGCGTGACCAGCATCTTTCGCAGCTCGGGATACGTAAACTGGCTCGTGGTCAAAAGCGCGTCCAGATGTTTGCGCAGCTTTTCCATGGCGTCCTCCGTACAGGCAATGACAGATTGAACAGGCCGCGCCTCGCGGCGAGATGATTATAATACCGCAAGAGAAAATAGTAAAGCGGATGGGAGGAATTTTCGTGACGAAAACGGCTGTGCTTGAAAAAAAGGCGATCTTCCTGGGCGTCAGCGGCTGGGGCCTGGAGGAAACGAAGAAGGAAAACGCCGCGGGCTTTCTTTACCGTTTTCTGATCAACGGCATGGAAGCGAGCTTTCCGCTTGAATACAGCGAAGGGTTCCCGCTGCAGAACGCGCTGAAGCCGGGGTATCCGTATCTGATCTCCATTTTGGACGGAACGGTGACGGCGGTGAAAGAATTGCGCGCGGAGGCGGAGGAAGCCTATGCCCCGCCGGTGCACGGCACGCCCGGCGTAAGGACGGTGAAAAACTACCTGCTCACTGCGCTGGAGCCGGTGGGAACCACGCTGTATGTGTTCGGCGGCGGCTGGGACTGGCAGGACGAAGGCACGGCGCCCCAAGCGCGTTCCATCGGCGTGTCGCCCGACTGGACGCGGTTCTTCCGCAATCAGGACGCCTCTTACACCTACAAGGACAGGGACGGCGAGGAAGAGAACCGCTCCCCTGAAACCAGCTATTACCCCTTCGGCGGCTTCAACCAGTATTACTACGCGGGGCTGGACTGCTCCGGCTACGTGGGCTGGACGGTTTACAGCACCCTCGAAACGGTAAGCGGCAGGCCCGGCTATGTCTGCGGCGCGAACCGGATGGCGAAGGCGTTTGCCGAAAAAGGGCTGGGCGAATGGCGGCATGAAGCGAAGCTGCCCCAAAGCCTGCGGCCCGGCGACATCGTGAGCATGGACGGCCATGTGTGGATCTCCCTGGGTGCGTGCGCGGACGGCAGCGCGGTGATCCTGCATTCCACGCCGTCCATGAGCCGCATGGGCCAGCCCGGCGGCGGCGTGCAGATCGGCGCTGTCGGCGGGGATGAAGGCTGTGAAGCGTATCAGCTGGCCGACCACTATATGACCAGATACTTCCCCGCCTGGCACGAGCGCTACGCGACCGCGCTGAAAAGCCCGGACCTGTACTTCTCGCTGATCCGGGAAGAAAACGGGCTTTTCTCCTGGCGGCCCGATGCGGTGTCCGACCCGGACGGCATTGGCAATATGACCCCTGCCGAAGCGCTGAAGCTGCTGTTTGGCGATATTTGAAAAGAATATGTTCCCCCAGACCCCTTCCGAGAAAGGCAGAAAATAATAAAGACTTTTGCTGTCAGAATCATCAGAGGAGGATCGGAAAGATGCGAAAGCTGTGGAACGAAGGCTGGGAATTTGTGAAGCTGCCGCTGGAGAGCGCATACGGCAATATGAAATGTGTGGAAAAACGCGCCGTTCTGCTGCCCCACGACTGGCTGATCGGCCAGACGGACGATCTGTACGAATCCGGCGACGGCTGGTATGTGAAAACCTTTTTGAAGGCCGAAGCCGATGCGGAAACCGTACTGCTGGACTTCGACGGCGTATACATGGACGCGGATGTGCTGCTGAACAGGGAAATCATCTGCACTCATCGGTATGGCTATACCCCATTTTTCGTGGATCTGACGGGCAGACTGGCAGACGGCGAAAACGAAATCGCCGTGCATATCCGCCACCAAAGCCCCAATTCCCGATGGTATTCCGGCGCGGGCATCTTCCGGGACGTGAATCTCCTGCTGCTGCCGAAGCGCCATATGGTGCCCGACGGGTTCCAGGTGAACACGGAATACAAAGATGGCAAATGGACCCTGACCGTGGAAGCGGAAATCGTGGGACCGGGGGAAGAGATGCCTTTCTGCGTTCTGCTGGATCAAAGCGGAAACACCGTCGCGGAAGGCACCATGACGAGCGACGCGATTGCGTGGACACTCTCCGATATCACGCCCTGGGGCATTGAAAATCCGTACCTCTACGCGCTGACGCTGACCCTCGGCGACCAGAAAGAGGAAATCAGCGTGGGCTTCCGGCAGACGGAATTTGCCCCGGACAGGGGCTTCTTCCTGAATGGAAAACCCGTTAAACTGAAAGGCGTCTGCCTGCATCACGACCTGGGCTTGCTCGGCGCGGCGTTCCATGAGAAGGCGGCGGAGCGGCAGCTTCGCGTCATGCGCGAAATGGGCGTCAACGCCATCCGCACCAGCCACAATCCCCCGGCCCGGCAGCTTTTGGATTTGTGCGACCGGATGGGTTTTGTGGTGATGGACGAGCTCTACGATATGTGGGAACTGTCCAAAACGCCCTACGACAACGCCCGCTTCTTCCCGGACACCTACCCGCAGGACGTGGCCGCCTGGGTGCGGCGCGACCGGTGCCATCCCTGCGTGATTTTATGGAGCATCGGCAACGAAATCTACGATATGCAGGCGTCGGATCGGGGCCAGTATTGGACGAAAACGCTGATGGACGAAGTGCGCAAGCACGACGCCCGCCACGCACGGGTGACTTTTGCCAGCAACTACATGCCCTGGCAGGGCGCTCAGAAATGCGCGGACATTACGAAACTGCCGGGCTACAACTACGCTGAAAGGTACTACGCAACGCACCACGAACAGCATCCCGATTGGGTGATCTTCGGCAGCGAGACCGGCTCCCTCCTGGCCAGCCGGGGGATTTACCATTTCCCGATGAAGGAAACCATCCTCTCCGAGGAAGATTTGCAGTGCTCCGCCCTGCTCAACACCAATACCAGCTGGGGTGCCCACGACCTGCGCGTGATGCTGACGGAGGACCTGAACACGCCCTACTCCCTGGGCCAGTTCATCTGGGCGGGCATCGACTACATCGGCGAGCCCACCCCCTACCAGACCCGTTGCTGTTACTTCGGCCAGACCGATACCGCCTGCTTCCCAAAGGACGCCTACTATTTCTATCAGGCCATGTGGACGGATCAGCCCATGATCCACATCGGGATTATCTGGGACTGGAACGAAGGCCAGCTGATCGACGTGCCCGTGATGACCAACGGTGCGGAAGCGGAACTGTTCCTGAACAGCAAATCCCTTGGACGGAAAAAAGTGGATTTGCGCGACGCGGAAGGGAGCTTGCCAATCTGGCAGGTGCCCTATACACCTGGCGAACTGAAAGCCGTTGCATACGACAAGGCCGGGAAGATACTGTGCGAGACAGTCCGTTCTTCCTTCGGTGAAGCGAAAAAGATCATCCTTTCTTCTGAGCAAACGACCCTGAAAGCCCATTGCGGAGACATCGCGTTCATCGCCGTCAGCGTGGTCGACGAAAACGGTTATCCCGTGGAAAACGCCGCGAACCGCCTTCATGCGGAAGTGACCGGCGCGGGCGTGCTGCTGGGCATGGACAACGGCGACAGCGCGGATGCGGACAGCTATCAGGTCACAAGCCGCCGTCTGTTCTCCGGCAAACTGCTCATCATGGCCGGGGCGAACGACGCGGGAGAAATGCGCGTGAAGGTGACGGGGAACAGCCTGGAGCCTGCCGAAATCTCCTTCGATGTGACGGAAAGCAACGCAAAGGAAAAGCGCATGTTCCCCGCTCTTTGCAAGGAAAAGGACACAGAGGAAGAAATTTTCATCC
The DNA here is from genome assembly GCA_017509065.1 of Clostridia bacterium. The sequence continues at coordinate 11,604 of JAFWQM010000010.1, read as the reverse complement.
GCCGTATCGATCTGAAACCGCTCTCCGAAATCGCCCTGACGCCCGATCATCCTTCCGTATCCTTCCGGGTGTCCGTGCATCCAGAAAATGCGAAAAAGCAGGACATCCGCTTCCGCGCGACGAACGCGCAGGGGGTGGACATGCCCTGCGTGAAAGTGTCCCAGGATGGCGATACGGTCACCATCACCGCCCTGGGCGACGGGAACGTGTACCTCCGCGCTACCGCGAACAACGGGTATCCGCACACCCGCGTCCTGTCCGTGATCGAGGTGTCCGCTTTCGGCTTCGGGCCGATGGGCCTGAATCCTTATGAATTCATTTACGGCTCCCTCTGCGACCTGCGGGAGGGCGACGTGGGCGTGGGCAACGACCGGGGCATCGCCTTTGCCCGTGAGAGCGAAAGCGCTGTGGGCTTCTCCAACGTGGACTTCGGCCCGGCGGGTTCGGACGAGATCACTGTTCCCATCTTCGCTCTGAATGGAGACCTGTACCGCATCAAGCTCTGGGACGGTATGCCGGGTCAGGGCGGGCGGTTTATCTGCGATCTGCCCTACCAGAAGCTCAGCATCTGGAACACCTACCAACCTGAAACCTGGCGCTTGCCCGATGCGCTGACCGGCGTGCACACCCTGGCTTTCTCCCTGGACAGCAAGGTGCACATGCAGGGCTTCTCCTTCACCCGCCAGAGCCGCGCCCTGCGCTACAACCGCGCCGTAGACTGCGACGAACTGTACGGCGACAGCTACCAAAAAGACAGCGACGCCGTCCGAAAGATCGGCAACAACGTGACCCTGTCCTTCCACCATATGGAGTTTGAGAAAGCCGGAAAGATGCTCCTGACCCTGGACGGCGCGACGGAACTGGACATCAACACCGTGTCTCTCCGCGTGACCAATGAACAGGGCGAAGCCGCCGTCTCGACCTGCGGGTTCAAACAGTCCAAACGTGGCGAACATACCTTTACCGTGGACGTACCCGGGGGCTTATGCGACGTTTCCTTCGTGTTCCTCCCCGGCAGCAGCTTTGACTTCTATGGGTTCAGGTTCCTGCCCGCTGACGCGCCTTAAAAGCGTTCCATCCACCCGAAAGCTATGATAGAATACCAATGAAAGCTGTCATCATACCGGCCGGCGATGCCGAGAAAAATCGCAGCAAAGGAGAAAAATGAAAAGCAGAGTTTTCATTGCGGCCTTCTTCCTGACAACGGCGCTGGTCCTGTTTTCCTTCATGGGAACCGCCCGCGCCGAATACAGCTTTTCAAGCGACGCCGACGCCGTGGAAAAAGCGGCGGACTCCGTTTTCATGCTGGAGGTTTACGACGCGCGCAACCGAAAGCTGGCGGTGGGCAGCGGGTTTGTCATCTTCGATTCTTCCATCATGGTGACGAATTACCATGTGATCGAGGACGGGGCCTATCTGGTCGCGATCAGCGACGACACGGATCAATTCGTGATCGACGAAGTATGCGCCGCGGATAAAAAGCTGGATCTTGCGATCCTGGTTTTCCACGCGGGGAAAAAGGTGCAGCCGCTGGATTACGACGCCTCCGGCAATCTGAAACGCTCGCAGACCGTCGTGACCATCGGCAGTCCGGCGGGCCTGAAAAACACGGTTTCCATCGGGAACATCAGCGCGTTCTTTGACCAGAACAACAAAAACTGGATCCAGTTCACCGCGCCTATATCCGCCGGCAGCAGCGGCGGCGCGCTGCTGAACGATCAGGGCAAGGTCATCGGCATTACCACGGCCACATACGCTTCGGCGCAGAACGTCAATCTCGCGGTGCGGGTGTCCGCGCTGGTGGACCTGTATCGCAAGTGGGACGGCAAAACGACCCGAAAGCTCAGCCAGCTGACCGGGAGCGGCAGCGCCACCCTGCCCTCGGCGGTCGGCGGATCGACGAACGGGCTTCCGGCCTCCGGCACGGTCTGGATCACCAAGAGCGGAAAAAAATACCACAGCAATCCGAACTGCTCCCAGATGAAAAACCCGGTGGAAATCGACCTGCTCGACGCCATCGCCAACGGCTATGAGCCGTGCGGCAAATGCTTCAAATAAAGGGCTGAGCGATTTCGGAGCGCTCACACTGAAAAAATTGCCGGAGAGAAACATATCTCTCCGGCAAATACTTTGTCGCGTTAATTATGCGTTTCAGGAAGCAAGCTGCCGCAATGGCTGCAGTTTATTCCACCGGAACGAAATCCAGCTCGCTCAGGAAGGCGATGCACTGCTGAATCTGCGCGTCGGTCAGAGCGGCGCTGCTCTCGCCGGGCAGCATGATGAATTCTACCTGATAGCCCTTGTAGATGCTGAAGATGGATACGAAATCTTCATCATCGCCCACTTCCTTGGCGATGAGCAGTTTGGTGCCATAGGATGTTTCGCTGTAGGTGAATTCCACTTTGTATTCGTCATACGTGCTTTCGAGGAAAGCCAGATCCTCATCGGAAAGGTCGTTCAGCCGTTCCACCTGCGCGTACATGTCGTCGAATTCAACGATCAGGATCATGGAGGGCTTGGCCGGGTCCAGCGGAAGAATATTCGCTTTCAGGCCGGTGGAGTCCACATCCGTTACTTCCAGGCGATAATCTTCAGGCAAAGCGCATTTCAGGTTGAAAGCGCCGTTTACGTTGATCACACCTAAGTTTGTTTTTTCTTCCTGCGCCAGGGCGCTCAGACAGCTCAGCGCCAGCACCAGGCAGAACACAGCAGCCAGTAATTTCTTCATATCGTTTCCTCCCGCAAATCCTTGTCGTTACCTTGCCGTGCCGGCGCCGATGATGGTCACGTACTGCCGGCTGATAAAGCCGATACTGCCGGTTTCAGGGTCTTCCACCTGATACCAGTTCTTCAATTCCCTGATGACGGTCAGCACCTTGCCGGAATAGCATTTGCTGATGACCTCAGCGTCGAGCGACGGCGCCCAGCGCAGGTTCACCCAGCCGCTGGAACGGGACGGACGCGCGGCGACGGTGAACGGCGTGTTGCCTGTTTTTGCGCTGCGGAACTCGGCGTTCATCTCGTCCAGGATCTTCTGGGCGTCCGAATATGGGGCGGGCGTCGGGGTGACAGGCTGCTGCGTAGGTTTGGGGCCGGGATAGTAGTCCACCAGGTAGCGGCTCTGCACGTAAGCCGTCGCGCCGTAATAGCTGATGATCGCCCATACGCTGCCGCCCGTGTAGCCTCTCACTTCCACCGCGGTGCCGTAGGGCAGGCCGCCGATCACCTTCGCGCCGGTGCTCGGCGATTCACGCACATTCAGGCTCAGGCCATTTTGGGTGTAGACATACCGGGTCACATACGCCCCCAGCGCTCCCGCCTGCGCGCAGGGGAGCGTCAGCCCCAGAACGAGCGCGGAAATCAGGATCAGGGAAAGAAACCGTTTTCTCATGGAAAAACCTCCCTCTGCAGATTGAAAATATTGCACCCGATGCGATCGGAATATGCCGGGATTCGGAAGCGGGAGAAGCTTTGCCAATACAGCCTCACGCTGCCTTTTTTATTCCGACGGATCGTTGGTCTCGCTTACGAATTCACCGAGATTTTATCATTCTTTTCCCGTATTGTCAATGAGAACCCTGGGTCATAAGTCGGCGCGCAGTTCTTCCGCTCTTTCTCCAATCGCCGGCAGCAGAAGCGCGGCATAGAACAAGCCCATATAAATGGCGTGAATCAGCGGTTCATGGACCAGCACGGAAAACAGAACCAGAAGGAAGTCCGAAGCGACAAACATCAGCGCGCCCGCGCGGACGCGGAAGGTTTGGCCGCTCGCGCAGAAAACCGTCAGCAGCATGACCGGCGCGTAAACGCCTGCCGCCCAGGCCATCACGCCGTGGGAAGGCGTATAAAAGAGCAGGATGACAGCCGTGAGCGGCGCCGCGATGACGCCCCACTGCACCCATCGCCTCAGGGGGAGGGACTGACGGCGCAGGAAGAAGCAGATCAGAGCGAAATGGTACAGCAGGAATAAAGCGGCTCCCGCCAGAAAATGGACGGTGATCACGATATTTTGCCCGCTTGCGTCCATGCGCACGATGGATTCTCCCGCGTCATCCGAAAAAGCGATGGAAACGGTCACCGGGCCGCGCACCATCACATAGTAAGCCGCGGTGGAGGGCTCAAACAGCTGATTGCGTATCGCGATGATGCTGGACTGATAGGAGTCAAGGAAATGTTCCGTGAAGAGCCTGCGCAGGGGCGAAACGGCGTTTTCGTCCGCGGAGCCAAACCCGAACTGCGCGGCCGCTCCGCTGAAAACCCGGATGAAATAATCCATCAGCTCGTCCATGTCGGTGATCTGGGACTTCGTGCTGCCGATCTGCTCCACCATCAAAGCCCTCAGCGTAGTCAGCAGATTGGGAATGGACTTGTCCTGCATGATTCCGATCAGCGCGGGCTGGATGGTGCTGTCATAGTACGCCTGGTTGTCCATCACGTCCAGCAGGAGCGAATACAGCAGCCGCATCCGTAAATTCAGTTTCGGGCTGTAATTGTTTTCCACGCCGAAAACCGTTCTGTCAACCTCCGCCCGCAGGCTTGTCACTTCCGCGCCGAAAAAAGAGGAATACTCCGGCACGGGCAGAAACAGATCCTGGCCGTACCGGCCAAAGCCCCAGTCCGCGGGCATGACCTGGGGGGATCAGATCGGTGGGGCAGAGAATGTTGAAAATGTGCTCATACCCCGTTTCAGGGGGATTTTTGACCGCCGCCGGGGTGGTGAAGGTGTAGGCGTACACGTTTTCCTTTGGCATCATGCCGGTATCCGTCATGACGGCGGCGGCCAGGTTCGACACCGCCGCGGCGCGGCTGAAGCCGGAGATCCATACCTTCAACCGGCCGTGAAACCCGCGTGTTGCGATGTATCCGGCCAGGCGGTCTACCACCAGGTTCGCCGCTTCCAGAAAGCCTTTGTGGATATCGCCCTGCCCCGGCGACATATTGGATTGCCATTCATTCTTATACCCGCTGCCGCACACGCCGATGGCGATGAGCGTGAAGGGTTCTTCTCCCTCCGCTTCCATGCGGCGGCAGCCCATGGCAGTGGCGACCGTGTACATGGAGGTCACTTTGGAGTAATCATCCACGCGAATGTCTGTAAAGCCCGCTTCGGGAAGGAAGGTTTCCATGTTCAGGGCGGAATCCGCTTCTTTTTCCGTTTCGCCGCTTCCGCCGTCCGGCATGCGGCTGGCGCTCAGGGCCATGGCCAGGGACATGGCGGCCAGATTGCCGTCGTATGCCGTGGAAGCGCGGTAGAAGGGATAATCCAGGATGTCCGCGTCAAAATCGAATACCTTATGCTGCCCGCCGTCATAATAGGACGCCGTCGCCGTGCGGAAAGGAAAGCCGTTGACGAGCGCGGGATTTCCATCCTGGTCTAAGGTCACTTCCGCTTCCAGCCCGAAACGGTATTGCAATTCTTCCTCCTGCGCGTCCGCGGCGCTCCCGCTCTCAGCCAGCCCGCCGCTTCCGATGAGCAGGCAGAGGCAAAGGAACACTGTTAGCAGATTCTTTGGCAACGATTTCATAAGCTTTCATCCTCCGAATGTTACTGGTCAGCTGTGATTGAAAAACCGTTGTGCCCGTGAAGACCAAAGGAGCTGTTCGCAGACCGCGGGGACCTGGGCGGTATAGATGACGACCAACTTTTTCATCCTGTTTCCTACCCCTGTCGGTATTACGGTTTATGACGGCATATCATAGTTCTCAATGGATATTACACTTGACGGCCATCCTTTTGTCAAAGAAAACGGCTTCCAGACCATGGTGCCGCACGCTGCGGGGGTTGACAAATACCGGCAGGGGGTATATAATACAGATACCCCGATGGGGTATGCAACATGGAGGAAAGCGCGCATGGATGAAGAAAAATGCTGCTGCGGGGAAACAATAACGGACGAGGGCATGGCCTGCTCTCACAAGACCAAACAGCGCGGCAAGGAAGAATACAAAAAGCTGATTCACCGCCTGAACCGCATCGAGGGCCAGATTCGTGGCATCCGGGGCATGGTGGAAAAGAACGCCTACTGTACGGACATTTTAGTGCAGGTGGCGGCGGTCAACGCGGCGCTTGCGGCGTTCAACCGGGAACTGCTGGGCGAGCACATCAAAACCTGCGTGAAGCGGGACATTTTAGCAGGCAAGGATGAGACCATTGACGAGCTGCTGGCGACCTTGCAGAAATTGATGAAATAGAGGAAGCGTTTATGAAACAGTATTCCGTCACCGGGATGAGCTGCGCGGCGTGCAGCGCCCGGGTGGAAAAGGCGGTCAGCCAGGTGCCGGGGGTGCAGAGCTGCTCGGTAAGCCTGCTGACCAACTCCATGGGCGTGGAGGGCACGGCGAAAGAAAGCGACATTATCAGAGCCGTGGAGGAAGCGGGCTACGGCGCGGCGAGCAAGGACAGCGCTGCGCAGAAGCAGTCTGTTTCCATGGACGAAAAGGCATTGGAGGACAAGGAAACGCCCAGGCTGAAAAAGCGGCTGATTGCTTCCTTGTGTCTGCTGCTGCCGCTCATGTATATTTCCATGGGGCACATGATGTGGGGTTTCCCCCTGCCCGCGTTTTTTGAGGGGAACCACGTTGCCATGGGCCTGGCTCAGATGGTGCTGGCCGCGCTGGTGATGGTCATCAACCAGAAATTCTTTATCAGCGGCTTCAAAGCCCTGTGGCACAAAGCGCCGAACATGGACACGCTGGTAGCGCTGGGATCGGCGGCGAGCTTTGTGTGGAGCCTGTACGTGCTGTTCGCCATGACACGCGCCGTCGTGGACGGCAATCAGGAAGCAGTCATGGGGTACATGATGAACTTCTATTTTGAGTCCGCCGCCATGATCCTGACCCTCATCACCGTGGGCAAGATGCTGGAAGCCCGCTCCAAGGGCAAGACCACGGACGCGCTGAAAAGCCTCATGAAGCTGGCCCCCCAGACCGCCACTCTGGTTCGGGACGGGAAAGAGATTTCAGTGCCCATTGACCAGGTGCAGGTCGGCGACATTTTCGCGGTGCGTCCCGGTGAGAACATCCCGGTGGACGGTGTGGTGGTCAGCGGAGAGAGCGCGGTGAACGAAGCGGCCCTGACTGGCGAGAGCATCCCCGTGGACAAGGCAGTGAACGACCGAGTGTCCGCCGCTACGGTGAACCAGAGCGGCTATCTGCAATGCCGCGCCACCCGCGTGGGCCAGGACACTACCCTGTCCCAGATCATCAAAATGGTCAGCGACGCGGCGGCGACCAAAGCGCCCATCGCCAAAATCGCCGACAGGGTGTCCGGGGTGTTCGTGCCGGTGGTGATTGCGATTGCGGTCATCACCCTGATCATCTGGATGATCGTCGGCAAAGAATTCAGTTACGCCCTGGCCCGAGGCATTTCCGTGCTGGTTATCTCCTGCCCCTGCGCCTTGGGCCTGGCTACGCCGGTCGCCATCATGGTGGGCAACGGCCTGGGCGCGAAGCACGGCATTCTGTTCAAGACCGCTGTTTCGCTGGAAGAAGCGGGCAAGACGGAAATCGTGGCGCTGGACAAAACCGGCACCATCACGGAGGGCCAGCCGAAGGTCACAGACTTACTGCCTGCTGAAAACGTAAGTAAGGAAGAACTGCTCGCCGCTGCCTTCGCCATGGAGCAGAAAAGCGAGCATCCTCTGGCGAAAGCTATCGTGGTATACGGAACCGAACAAAAGCTGTCCGCCCCCGAAGTCACCTCCTTTGCCGCCCTGCCAGGCAACGGTCTGACGGGAACGCTGAATGGGGATACACTGGTCGGCGGCAGCCAGAAGTTCATGGAAAGCCAGATCAGCGTATCCGGCGATTTGCGAAAGCAGGCAGAGTGGCTTTCTGACCAGGGAAAGACCCCCCTGTTCTTCGCCCGGAACGGGCAGCTGCTGGGCGTGATCGCCGTAGCCGACACCATGAAGGAGGACAGCGCCGAGGCGATTGCGCAGCTTCGGAACATGGGTGTCCGGGTGGTGATGCTCACCGGCGACAACCAGCGCACCGCCGACGCTATCGGCAAGGCGGCAGGCGTGGATCAGGTGATCGCGGGCGTGCTGCCAGAGGGAAAGGAGCAGGTGATCCGCGACCTCAAAAAGCATGGAAAAACCGCTATGGTGGGTGACGGCATCAACGACGCGCCTGCGCTGACGCGGGCCGATCTTGGCATTGCCATCGGCGCTGGGGCTGACGTGGCCATCGACGCGGCGGACGTGGTGCTCATGAACAGCCGCCTCACCGACGTGGCCGCCGCCATCCGCCTGAGCCGCGCCACCCTGCGGAACATCCACGAAAACCTGTTCTGGGCGTTCTTCTACAATACCATCGGCATCCCCCTGGCGGCAGGCGCTTTTATCTCCCTGTTCGGCTGGACGCTGAACCCTATGTTCGGCGCGGCGGCCATGAGCCTGTCCAGCTTCTGCGTAGTATCCAACGCGCTGCGGCTCAATTTCTTTGACCTGTACAGCGCGAAACGGGATAGAAAAATCAAAGCCAAAAAGGAGAAAAAGAAAATGGAAAAGACCATGAAGATCGAAGGCATGATGTGCATGCACTGCTCCGGCCGGGTGCAGAAAGCCCTGGAAGCCGTCGACGGCGTAGAAAGCGCTCAGGTGAGCCATGAAACCGGCACCGCCGTTCTGACCCTGACCAAAGCCGTTCCCGATGCCGCGCTCGTCAAGGCCGTCACCGACGCGGGCTATACCGTGGTGGGCTGATGCGATTCATTGAAATTGATGAAAGTCTCTTCGCGCAGCTTTGGCAGCTGCACAGCGCTTATAAGGAAGCGATTCAGGAGGACGCGCCGACGGAGCAGGACAAGCAGCGACTGCTGGCGGCGATCAAACGGGGCGATATACGCTTCTACGGCTGCCTTGACGACGGCGAGAGGCTGGTCGGCTGCTGCTCCATATCGTATACCTTCTCCACCTTCAACTATCAGAAGAGCGGCGTTTTCGAGGATTTCTACATTGTCCCGGAGTACCGGCATCAGGGAATCGCGAAAAAGCTCGTTGCCTTCGCGGTGGAAAAAAGCGGCGTCAAATCGCTGACGGTCGGCTGCGCTGACTGCGACGCGGACATGTACCGGGCATTGGGGTTCACCGTTCCGCTCGGAAACATGCTGGCCTTCGACCCCTAAACCCGGTCCAGGCCGCTGTTCCCCCGGCAAGCGGGGGAGAAAAGAAACCACGCTCTGTTATTCAGGCGTGGCTTCTTTTTTACTGCCAGTACTGCATGCCCCAGTTTTCAAAATCCCACTGCTCCATATAATCGTTGCATTCGTAATCGATGTAATACAGTTTTCCTCCGCACAGGATAAAGTTGGTGGGATAATAGTCGATGTTGGTGTTTTTCGCGTACAGCAGGCGGCACATGTCCTTTATCTGCGCAATATACTCAGGGCGCATTTTACCTTCCTTTACCAGCTGCTCCGCTGTGGGGCCGGGGATGTATTCCTTCAGGATTCTTTCGTTTTCTTCGTCCAGGGCCAGCAACTCGGGCATCGGGATGCCGATGGCTTTCAGCCGCGCGTAATCCCGCTTTTCCGCTTCGATCTTGTTGCCGAACTGATAGTATTCGCAGGGTTCGTGATGGATTTGCTTGAGCACGTATTCTCTGCTGCCATCCGTTGCCAGATAGGAATATCCGCCTTTTCCCTTGCCCAAAAGCCTGATGATCGCATAGTCTTTTCCGTTCACGCTCAATTTGTCCGGTATGGATTCGCTCATGTTTTCCCCTCCGTTTCATTGCGCTTCCATTGTAGCATCCACGCTTATCTTCGTCAAGAAAAGGAAAAGAGAGAAAAAGACTTGACGGGAAGCAGATGTTCGTGTATAATGGGAACAAAAGAGAACAAATGTTCTTTATTGATATTTTCGGGAAAAAAGCGGGGAAAAAGCGCGGGGAGGCGGGCGGAGCATGGAAACGGAACGGCGGCAGTATATCGCCAGCGATCTGAAAAGCTTCTACGCCAGCGTGGAGTGCAAGGCCCGGGGGCTGAATCCGCTGACGGCGCGGCTGCTGGTGGCGGATGAGAGCCGCACGGACAAGACCATCTGCCTGGCCGTGAGCCCGGCCTTGAAGGCTATCGGCGTGTCCAGCCGCCCGCGCCTGTTCGAGGCCAAGGAGCGCATCCGCATGTACGAAGCCTACACCCATACCCACGTGGACTACATCATCGCCCCGCCGCGGATGGCGGAATACATCCGGGTCAGCGCGCAGATTTACGAGATTTATCTGCGCTACGTATCGGAGGAGGATATCCACGTCTATTCCATTGACGAGGTGTTTATCGACGCCACGCCCTACCTGCACCTGTATCGGGCGGAAGCGGAAAAGCTGGGCGTGTCCCCGGCCCGCCTGATGGCCATGACCATGATCCGCGACGTGCTCAAAACCACCGGCATCACCGCCACCGTGGGCATCGGGACGAATCTGTACCTCGCGAAGATCGGCATGGACATCGTGGCGAAAAAGAAACAGGCGGACAAGGACGGCGTGCGCATCGCCGAGCTGGACGAAGCAGGCTACAAGCTGCTGCTCTGGCCGCACAGGCCGCTGACGGACTTCTGGCAGATCGGCCCCGGCACGGCGCGGACCCTGCAAAGCCGGGGGCTGTACACGATGGGCGATATCGCCGCGATGTCGCTTGCCAACGAAGGATATTTTTACGACATCTTCGGCATCAATGCGGAGCTGCTCATCGACCACGCCTGGGGCATCGAGCCCACCATGATGCGGGACATCAAGAGCTACAAGACCGACAACCGCAGCGTGAACACCGGCCAGGTGCTGTCCCGGCCCTACGCCTACGCGGAAGGGCTGCTGGTGTTCAAGGAAATGGCCGATCTGCTCTGCGCGGACCTGGTGAATAAAAACCTGAAAACGGGCATGCTGACCTGGCTGATTTCGTTTGACCCGGAATCCCTGAACGTGAACCCCAATTACCGCGGCCCGGTGGCGCTGGACTATTACGGGCGGCTTCATCCCAAGCACGCCCACGCCACCGTGCGCCTGCGCATCCCCACCAACAGCCGGGAGCTGATCATGGAGCGGCTGGTGCCCTCTTTTGAGCAGAAAGTGGATCACAGCCTGCTCATCCGCCGGATCAACCTGAGCGCGAACGAAGTGGACATTGACGATGGCAGCTGTCAGCTCGATCTGTTCACGGACTTTGAAGCCCTGGAGCGGGAGCGGAATCTGCAGCGCGCCATGCTGGAGGTGCGCAGGCGCTTCGGCATGAATGCTATCGTAAAGGGCATGAACCTGCTGGAAGGGGCCACCACCATCCAGCGCAATACGCAGATCGGCGGCCACCGGGCCGGCGGCGCCCTGCCGGAGCAGGGGGTGATTGGGGACGAGGGATTAGGGAATAGGGATTAGGGACGAGGGAAGAAGGATCGGGCGCTCAGGCTGTCATCCCGACTGAAGCGAAGCGTAATGGAGGGACCTGGAGAACTGCATTCAGCCAAGCAATGTTATTGCTCGCCCAACTAAATCATGAATTATGTGCGGGCGATAAATCGGTCCATCCTGCGTCACTCAACCTTGAAATACCTCCAGTATTCCTGCGGTTTCGTTCCTTGTCTGGAACGATTTCTCATCCCGCATCTGAAT
>JAFWQM010000070.1 GCA_017509065.1 Clostridia bacterium | reverse complement strand
TGTCGTAGTCGGTGGAAACGGTCTCGGGATTGTTGTTGACAATGACCACGTCGTAGCCCATTTCCTGCAATGTCCACACGCAGTGAACGGAACTGTAGTCAAATTCGATACCCTGACCGATGCGGATGGGGCCGGAACCCAGTACCATCACAACGGGCTTGCCGCTGCGTTTCAGTGTCCTGGATTCGCACGCACCGCCGGGGCAGGAATAGAAATAAGGCGTTTCAGCGGCAAACTCCGCGCCGCAGGTGTCCACCATCTTATAACTGAATGAAAATGTGGGCAGATGATCAGCGTGGAACAGCCGTTGAACAGCGCTGTCCGGATAGCCCAAATGCTTGAGCAAGGCGTAATCCCCTGCCTGCATCCCAGTCAATTGTATCCGGTTTTCCAGTTCCGCTATGCCGAGCAGCTTATACAGGAACCAGCGGTCAATCTTTGTGATGGAGAAAATCTCGTCCACCGATACGCCAGCTTTCAGCGCTTCAAACACGGTGAACAGCCGCCGATCGTCCTGGGCGGCCAGGCGCTCCCGGATAGGCTTGTCATTGAGCGGCGGCGCGTTCAGCGTGTCCAGCCCGATTTCCGCGCCGCGCACAGCCTTCATCAAGGCTTCCTCAAAGGACTGGCCGATGGCCATCACTTCGCCGGTAGCTTTCATCTGCGTACCTAAACGGCGGGAGGAACCCTGGAATTTATCAAAGGGCCACTTGGGAAATTTTACCACTACATAATCCAGCGCGGGTTCAAAGCAGGCGCAGGTTTTCCCGGTGATGTCGTTGGCGATTTCGTCCAGGGAATAGCCCAGGGCGATGCGGGTGGTGATTTTTGCGATGGGGTAGCCCGTGGCTTTGCTGGCCAGGGCGGAAGAGCGGGAAACCCGGGGATTGACCTCGATCACCGCGTATTCAAAGGAATCCGGATTCAGGGCAAACTGGCAGTTGCAGCCGCCCACAATGCCGATGGCTTCGATCATCCGCAGGGAAGCGGTGCGCAGCATCTGGTATTCCTTATCGGACAGGGTCAGGGCCGGGGCCACCACCACGCTGTCGCCGGTATGCACGCCCACGGGGTCTACATTCTCCATGGAGCACACGGCGATGCAGTTTCCCAGGCCGTCCCGCATGGTTTCAAATTCGATTTCCTTCCAGCCGGAAATGCACTTTTCCACCAAAATCTGGGTAATGGGCGAAACGTCCAGCCCGGCTTTGGCGATGACCAGCATTTCGTTTTCATCCTGCGCAATGCCGCCGCCGCTGCCGCCTAAAGTGTAGGCTGGCCGCACGATTACGGGATAGCCGATCTTCTTCGCCGCTTTCAGGGCATCCGGTAACGTTTCCGCGATTTCGGAGGGCACGCAGGGCTGGCCGATAGCGCGCATGGTATCCCGGAATTTCTCCCGGTCCTCGGCCTTTTCGATGGCGTCTATGGGAGAACCCAGCAGCCGCACGCCGAATTCCTCCAGCGTTCCGTCGCGGCTCAGCTGCATGGCCAGCGTCAAAGCGGTCTGTCCGCCCAGGCCCGCCAGCAGGCCGTCGGGCCGTTCTTTTTCGATGATACGGCGCAGGACGGCGGCGTTCATTGGCTCCAGGTAAATGGCGTCTGCCAAGTGCTGGTCGGTCATAATGGTGGCAGGGTTGGAGTTCACCAGTACCACGCTGATTCCTTCGTCTTTCAGCACGCGGCAGGCCTGAGCCCCCGCATAGTCGAATTCCGCCGCCTGGCCGATCACGATGGGGCCGGAGCCGATCACCAGCACCTTCCGGATGGATGGATTTTTAGGCATGGCTCGTCCCTCCCATCATTGCGATAAAGCGGTCAAACAAGAAGCCCGTGTCCTGCGGCCCGGAGCAGGCCTCCGGGTGGAACTGGACAGTGAAGCAGGCAAAATCGGGATAGACCATACCCTCACAGCTTCCGTCGTTGGCGTTCACGAAGGTTTCGACGCCTATCCCCTTCAAGCTGTTTGATACAACGGCATAGCCGTGATTCTGGCTGGTGATCCAGGTTCGTCCCGTTTGCAGGTCTTTCACCGGCTGATTGCCGCCCCGGTGCCCGTATTTCAGTTTTACCGTGTCTCCACCCAGAGCCAGAGCAGTCAATTGATGGCCTAAGCAGATGCCAAAGACCGGCTTTTTTCCTAACAGCTTTAGGATTTCCGCAATACAGCCCGTGTTCTCCTTGGGGTCGCCGGGGCCGTTGGACAGCATCACGCCGTCCGGATCATCAGCCAAAATCGTTTCCGCTTTCGTGTCCGCGGGCCAGACTGTCACGGTGCAGCCCCGCCTTTGCAGGGAACGGATGATGTTACGCTTGGCCCCGTAATCCAGGAGGGACACCCGGTATTTTTCTCCTCCCTCTGCGGGGAAAAGATGCTTTTCCCGGCATGTAACGGAAGCAACAGCGTTCGTCACCGTAAAATCCCGCAGGAAGGAAATATCCGCCGGCACTTCATCGCAGATCATGGCGTTCATCACGCCATCCTCCCGTGTGATCCGCACGATTTCCCTTGTGTCCACCCCGCAAAGGCCCGGTATACCCGCCTTGGCAAGATACTCACTCAGGGCGTACTGGCTGCGGAAATTGGAGGGCTTATCGCAGATTTCGCGCACGATGTAACCGAACAAGGCGCTTTTCCCCTCAAAATCTTCTTCTATGACGCCGTAATTCCCGATCAGCGGGAAAGAATGGGTCACGAGCTGCCCATAATAGCTGGGGTCTGTCAGCGTTTCCAGATACCCCTCCATGCCGGTGGTGAACACCAATTCCCCCACACGGTCAACAGGGGCCCCGATGCGGAGCCCCTCGAAAATCTGTCCATTGCTCAATACAAGGTATGCCATCGTATATTCTCCGATTAGGTTATTTTCTCAGCGCCGCATGAACGAAGCCCAGGAACAGCGGATGAGGTTTGTTGGGGCGGCTTTTGAATTCGGGATGGAACTGGACGCCGACAAAGAAATCTTCTTCAGGCAGCTCGATGGTTTCCACCAACCGTCCGTCCGGGGACAGGCCGGAAAGACACAGCCCGGCGTCTGTCAGGATTTCCCGGAAGGCATTGGCAAATTCATAGCGGTGGCGGTGGCGTTCGCTGATCTCTGATTTGCCGTAGCAGCGGGCGATGACCGTGTTTTCTTTGAGCACGCAGGGGTATTTGCCCAGGCGCAAGGTGCCGCCTTTGTCGATTTCGTCGTTTTGGCCTGGCATGAAGTCGATGACTTTATACGGGGCGTTTTCGTCAAACTCCCTCGAATTGGCGTTGTCCAGACCGGCAGCGTGCCGGGCGAACTCGATCACGGCGATTTGCATACCCAGGCAGATGCCGAAGTAAGGTACATGATGCTCCCGGGCATACTTTGCCGTCAGAATCATGCCCTCGATGCCACGGCCGCCGAAGCCGCCCGGCACGATCAGGCACTGCATGGGTGAAAGGATCTCATCGATGTTTTCTTCCGTCAGCGTTTCCGAATCGATCCAGGTGATTTCTATCTTCGCGTCCAGGGCATAGCCCGCGTGGCGCAGGGCTTCGGCGACGGATAAATAGGCGTCGTGAAGCTGCACGTATTTGCCCACCAATCCGATTTTGACCGTCCGGTTCTGGTGCCGGATGCGTTCGACCAGCGCCCGCCATTCGCTGAGATCAGGCGCGGGCGTGTCGATGCCCAGTTCCCGGCACACGATGCCGGACAGATTGCTTTCTTCCAGCATCAGCGGCGCTTCGTACAGGGTGGACAGGGTCAGGTTTTCGATCACGCAGTCCGGCTTCACGTTGCAGAAATGAGCGATTTTGCTGAAAACCGAGTCGTCGGTGATCTTTTCGTCCACCCGCAGCACGATGATATTGGGGGTGATGCCCATGCCCTGCAGTTCCTTAACGGAATGCTGGGTGGGCTTCGACTTGTGTTCGCCGCTGGCCTTGAGATACGGCACCAGCGTAACGTGGACATACAGGGCGTTTTCCCTGCCCACCTCCAGGCCCACCTGCCGAATGGCCTCGATGAAGGGCTGGCTTTCGATATCGCCGATGGTGCCGCCGATCTCGGTGATCACCACGTCGGCGTCGGTCTTTTCCCCTACCCGATAAATAAACCGCTTGATTTCGTCGGTGATGTGCGGGATGATCTGCACCGTGGAGCCCAGATATCCGCCCTGGCGTTCCTTGTGGAGCACGTTGTGGAACACCTTGCCGGTGGTCAGGTTGGAATACTTGTTCAGATCCTCGTCGATAAACCGCTCATAGTGGCCCAGGTCCAGGTCGGTCTCCGCGCCGTCCTCGGTGACGTACACTTCCCCGTGCTGATAAGGGCTCATGGTGCCGGGGTCCACGTTGATATAGGGGTCCAGCTTCTGCGCCGCCACCTTGAGGCCCCGGGCTTTCAAAAGCCGCCCTAAGGATGCCGCCGTGATACCCTTGCCCAATCCGCTGACCACGCCGCCGGTGACAAAGATGTATTTCGTCATGCGTTTGTACCTCCAGGATTATTCAACCGTCACGCTTTTTGCTAAGTTTCTCGGTTTATCCACGTCCAGGCCGCGGCTGACGCTGGTATAGTAGCCCAGCAATTGCAGCGGAACCACGGCCAGGGAGGAAGCGAAGTGCTCGTCGGTTTTGGGGATGTAGACGGTGAAATTAACCGAATCCTCAACGGAGAAATTACCGTTGACTGTCACACCCATCAGATACGCGCCCCGGGATTTGCACTCCGCCATATTGGAAACCGTTTTTTCATACAGCCGGCTTTGGGTCAGCACGCCGATCACCAGGGTGTTGCGCTCGATCAGGCTGATGGTGCCGTGCTTTAATTCCCCGGCGGCATATGCTTCGGAATGGATATAGCTGATTTCCTTCATTTTCAGGCTGCCTTCCAGGGAAATGGCGTAGTCCAGCCCCCGGCCGATAAAGAAAATATCGTGGGCGTTGGCAATCTTGGAGGAAAACCATTGCAGGCGCTCTTTTTCTTCCAAAACCCGCTTGATTTTGTCCGGGATGGCGGCCAATTCTTCCAGGAAGTGGGTATACTGTTCTTCTGAAATCGTGCCCCGTACAAGCGCCAACTGCACTGCCAGCGCGTCCATGGCAATCAGCTGGGCGCTGTACGCCTTGGTGGTAGCCACGGCGATTTCCGGCCCGGCTAAGGTGTAAAGCACATGACCGGCTTCCCGGGCGATGGTGGAGCCCTTCACGTTCACCACTGCCAGGGTAGGCGCGCCGCGCTCCTTTGCCACCCGCAGGGCGGCCAGGGTGTCAGCGGTTTCGCCGGACTGTGAAATCACGATCACCAGGGTGCTTTCGTTCAGAGGAACGCCTCGGTAGCGGAACTCGGAGGCCAGCTCCACCCGCACGGGTATTTGCGCCAAATCCTCCAGCACATACTGGGCCGCCATGGCCGCGTGCCATGCGGAACCGCAGGCCACGATATCGACCTGGCTCAGGGATTGCAGCGCTTCATGATTCAGGCCCGTATTGGACAGATCGATTTTTCCATCCTTGACCAGGCTGTTCAGGGTGTCCCGCACGGCAGTGGGCTGCTCGTGAATCTCCTTGAGCATGAAATGCTCGTAGCCGCCCTTTTCCGCCGCTTCCGCGTCCCAGGTGATTTCTGTCAGAGGCAGGGATACCTCATCGCCATTCAGGTCATAGAATCTGACGCTGCCGGGAGCGATCCGCGCCGCCTGCAAATTGTCGATATAATACACCTGCCGGGTGTATTTCAGGATGGCGGGCACGTCGGAGGCCAAATATGCAGCGTTTTCCGCCGTGCCGATGATCAGGGGCGAATCCTTCCGGGCGGCGAAAATCTCGTCCGGGTAATCCTTGAACATGAGGGCCAGGGCATAGCTGCCCCGCACGCGCACCATGGTGCGCGTGATGGCGTCCACCGGGCCGATCTTGTATTTCTTATAGTAATAATCTACCAGCTTTACCACCACTTCTGTGTCGGTATCGCTGTAAAAAACGTAGCCGTGGCGCAGCAGCTTTTCTTTCAGTTCCGCGTAGTTTTCGATAATGCCGTTGTGCACGCCCACCACGTCGGATTCCACCGCGCCGGAACCGGAGCCCGAGCAGTTGCCGCTGACGTGGGGATGGGCGTTCACCATACTGGGGTCGCCGTGGGTGGCCCAGCGGGTATGGCCGATGCCGCAGGTGCCGGGCAAGGCGCGGCCCTGATCGGTTTTATCCGCCAGGTGATACAGCTTGCCCGTGGCCTTTACCACTTCCGCCAATTTTTCCCCGTCGCGCACCGCAAGCCCCGCGGAATCGTATCCCCGGTATTCCAGCTTTTTGAGTCCGTCCAGCAAAATCGGCGCGGCCTGCTCATATCCCGTATAGCCTACGATCCCGCACATGGCTCCCTTGCCTCCCGCTCACATGATTACAATGGAATATTATGTTGTCCGGGCAGGAACTTGTCAATTCCTATTCTGCTTAAAAGCTGTATTTTTGCAGGTGCGCGTGGATTTCCTTCGCCGCGGCCCTGCCGTCCGCCAGCGCGCGCACCACCAGGGACTGGCCCGTGCGCATATCTCCGGCGGAAAACAGCTTGCCGCCCAGGTGATGGGATTGATCCAGGGGCATCAGACGGCCCCTTCGATCGGCGGACAGCTCAAAGGTTTTCGCCGTCTGTTCATCGCAGCCCACGAAACCTGCGGCGATGAGCAAAAGATCGCAGGGCAGCGTTTGTTCAGAGCCCGGAACCAGCGTCAGCTTTCCATCGATATTTTTTTGCAGCCGGACGGTTTCCAACTGACAAACCGCGCCGGATGTATCGGGAATGATGCGCCTCACGGTGGTTTCGTATACGCGGGGATCGCCGCCCTGCACGGCGATGGCCTCCAACTGCCCGTAATCCGTGCGCAGGGTGCGGGGCCACTGGGGCCAGGGGTTGCCGGACATACGCTTTTCCGGTGGGGCAGGCATCATTTCCAGCTGGGTGACGGAGGCACAGCCCTGGCGCAGGGCGGTGCCCACGCAGTCGTTTCCCGTGTCCCCGCCGCCAACCACGATCACATGCTTTCCCTTTGCGGAAATCGCGGAAGCCGAGCCGCTCAGCACGCTTTTCGTAGCTGCTGTGAGATAGTCTACGGCAAAACACACGCCCTGGGCTTCCATGCCCGCCACGTTCAGGGAGCGGGGTTTTCTTGCGCCGCCGCACAGAACCACCGCGTCATAAGCGTCAGTGATGCACGGAGCGGCTTCGGTATTCAGCAGGAAAGAGATTCCTTCCGCTTCCATCAGTTGGATGCGGCGTTTTATGATTTCTTTAGGCAGCTTCATGTTGGGAATGCCGTACATGAGCAGCCCGCCGGGACGGTTTGCTTTTTCAATCACGGTCACTTGATGGCCCATCTGATTCAGCAGATCCGCGCAGGCCAGGCCGGACGGCCCGCTGCCCACGACGGCGACGGTTTTTCCCGTGCGCACGGCGGGCACGCGGGGCTGTATCCAGCCTTTTTCAAAGCCGGTTTCAATGAGATACAATTCGTTGTCCCGGTTGGTCACGCCGTCGTCCGCCAGGTTGCAGGCCTTTTCGCACAGCGCCGGGCATACCCGTCCCGTAAACTCCGGGAAAGGCGCGGTTTGCAAAAGCCGTGCCAGCGCTTCTTTTTCCTGACCCTGGTAAAGCAGGTCGTTCCATTCGGGGATCAGGTTATGCAAAGGGCACCCAAAATCGCTCTGGCAGAAAGGCACGCCGCAGTTCATGCACCGGGATGCCTGACACCGCCGTGCGTCCGTTGTCTGTGTTTCGTGCAGATCGTCATAATCCCGCAGGCGGCTTTCCGCTTCCCGGCAGGGGTTTTCCGCGCGGGTATATTCCAAAAATCCTGTCGTCTTGCCCATACCGTCACGCCCCTTTCAGATAAGCCAGGTATTCGTCGGAAATCACCGCTTTGAACTGAGGAAGCCAGCCCTGAAAATCCTGCAAAATCTCTTTCGCTTTCCGGGAGCCGGTGGCCTTTCCATGGGACAGAAGCAGCCGATGCAGCTCTCCCGCCTGCTCTGAGGATATGGGATATATCTTCGCGTGGCCGGTGTTCAGCCGGTTTTGCAGCTCGTCATTCTCATCCAGCACCCAGGCGATGCCGCCGCTCATGCCAGCGGCGAAGTTATCGCCCACCTTGCCAAGCACCGCGACCCGGCCGCCGGTCATGTACTCGCAGCCGTGATCGCCAACGCCTTCCACCACGGCCCAGGCCCCGGAATTGCGCACGGCGAAGCGTTCCCCGGCCATACCGGCGATGAAGGCGTACCCCGAAGTCGCACCATATAGCGCCACGTTGCCGATCAGGGTATCTTCTTCCTTCCACACACTGTCCACGGGGGGACAGACGGCAATCGTGCCGCCGGACAGGCCTTTGCCCAAATAGTCGTTCGCCACACCGTACAGGGTGACGGCCTGTCCCTTGGGCAGGAACGCGCCGAAGGACTGGCCGCCGCAGCCCTGGGCCTGGATGGTTTGATTCCCTTTCAGCATCATGCCGAAGGCCCGGTCGGTGGTCATGAGGGTTACATGCTGCTGGAACAGCCGGGCGTCGGTGCGTTCGTTCAAATGGAAATCGTGCTTCGCCTCCGGGCGGAAATGAACGTTCCGGGCAAAGCCGGTCAAAGCGGACAAATCCAACATGGCGTCTGGCTTCATTTTCAGCAGATCGCTGCGGCCCACCAGTTCATTGACCGTCCGCGCGCCAAGCTTCGCCATGATTTCCCGAAGCTGCTCCGCGATGAACAGCATGAACCGTTCCACATATTCGGGCTTGCCGATAAAGCGCTTGCGTAGTTCGGGGTTCTGGGTGGCGATACCGAAGGGACAGGTGCCCAACTGGCACACCCGCATCATCCGGCAGCCCATGGTGATGAGCGGCGCGGTGGCAAAGCCGAATTCTTCCGCACCAAGCAGCAGCGCAACCGCCACATCGTGGCCCGTCATGAGCTTGCCGTCGGTCTCCAGCGTCACCTTCTGGCGCAGGCGGTTCCGGCACAGCACCTGGTGCGCTTCGGCCAAGCCGATCTCCCAGGGCAGGCCCGCATGATGGACGCTGCTCAAAGGCGCGGCCCCGGTGCCGCCCTCGCCGCCGGAAATCAGGATACCGCCCGCCCCGGCTTTGGCTACGCCGCTGGCAATGGTGCCGACGCCTGTGGAGGATACCAGTTTCACCGTGATTTTCGCCTGCTCGTTGGCGCATTGCAGGTCATAAATCAGCTCGGCCAAATCCTCGATGGAATAAATGTCATGGTGAGGCGGCGGGGAAATCAGGGAAATGCCGGGGGTGGAACAGCGGGTTTTCGCCACGCTTTCCGTCACCTTAGCCCCGGGCAGATGCCCGCCCTCGCCGGGCTTGGCGCCTTGCGCCATTTTGATCTGGATTTCCTTGGCGGACAGCAGGTATTCCCGCGTTACGCCGAAGCGTCCGGAGGCTACCTGCTTGATGGCGGAATTGAGCGCCGTTCCGTACCGCTCGGGCAGCTCCCCGCCCTCGCCGCTGTTGCTCCTGCCGCCCAGACGGTTCATGGCCTGGGCCATGCACTCGTGGGCCTCCTGGGAAATGGAGCCGTAGCTCATAGCCCCGGTGCGGAAGCGGCGCACGATTTCCGATGCGCTTTCCACTTCCTCCAGCGGGATTTCCCGGCAGGCGTCAAAATCGAAGGTCAGCATGGAGCGGATGGTGCGGGGCCCTTCGTTTTCCACGCGGGCGGCGTACTGATCGAACAAATCCTTGCTGTCCGTCCAGACGGCTTGCTGTAAGAGGTGGATGGTCTCGGGAGAATACAGATGTTCTTCCGCGCCTTCTCCCGTGCGCAGCTTGTGCACGCCGATGCTGGGAAGGCCTGAGGACAGCCCCGCAAAAGCGGCCTGATGGTGGAACCTGCTGTCCGCTTCCACCTTGTTCAAATCCGTGCCGCCCAAGGCATAGGGCGTATTGGTGAAATATGTTTCAACAAGCTTCCCTTCTAAACCGACGGCCTCGAATAACTGGGCGCTTTGATACGCCTGCAGGGTGGACACGCCCATCTTGGAGGCAATTTTGAGCACGCCCGCGGTCAGCGCCCAGTTATAATCGGCGATGGCTTGATCGGGCGTTTTGTTGATTTGCCCCTTTTCACACAAGGCGCGGACGCAGTCATGCGCCAGATAGGGGTTCACCGCCCGCGCGCCGAAGGCGATGAGCAGGGCCAGGTGATGCACGTCCCTCGGCTCGCCGCTTTCCAGGATCACGGAAACCGCCGTGCGCTTTTTGATGTGGATCAAGTGCTGCTCCAGGGCGGACACAGCCAGCAGGGACGGGATGGCCAGATGGTTTTCGTTCACGCCCCGGTCGGAAAGGATCAGAATGTTGATTTTGTCCCGGCACGCCTGATCGCATACGTCAAAGAAGGCGTCCAGCGCCTGGCGAAGAGAGCCGGTTTTTTCGTACAGCAAAGAGACCGTCCGCACGGAAAAGGCAGAATGATGAAGGCCCCGGATGCGGGCAAGCTCTTCCTCGGTCAGAACGGGCGAGGGCAATTCCAGCACGGTGCAATTGTCCGGGCCGTCGGAAAGCAAATTTCCGTCGTCCCCGATGTAAATGGAGCAGTCTGTTTTGATTTCTTCCCTGAGCGCGTCGATGGGCGGGTTGGTCACCTGAGCGAAGCGCTGCTTGAAATAATCGAACAGCCCGGGGTGGGTTTTCGACAGGGCCGCCAGCGGCTCGTCCGCACCCATGGAGCCAATGGGCTCCGCGCCGTTTTTTGCCATAGGCAGGATCACGTCCCGCATGTCCTCCCAGATGTAATGGAACGCTTTGCAGAGCTTTTCCCTTTCTTCATCCGATTGCGGGCACAGGGTTTCTTCCGCCTGGGGCAGTTCTTCCAGGCGGATCAAATGCCGCATCCATTCCGAGTAGGGCTGCAATTTGGCAAAGCGGGTTTTCAGCGCTGCGCTCTCCATCAATTCCCCGGTATGGAGATCCGCTTCCAGCACATCCCCGGATTTCAGCTTCCAGCGCCGCAGAATATGAGCGTTTTCCTCAAATAGCACGCCCGCCTCGGAAGACAGGATCAGCCGTTTATCGTCCGTCAAGGCGCAGCGCAGGGGCCGCAGCCCGTTGCGGTCCAGGGAAGCGCACACAACTTCCCCGTCGGAATACAGGATCGCCGCCGGGCCGTCCCAGGGCTCCATCATGGAAGCGTAATAGCGGTATAAATCCCGCCATGGCGTATCCTGCTTCTGTCCCTGCCAGGGCTCGGGCAACAGAATCATTCCCGCCAGTGGGAGCGGGAAGCCGTTCATGGCCAAAAATTCTAAGGTATTGTCCAGCATCTGGCTGTCGCTGCCGCCCTCTGTGACCACCGGCAGCACCCGCGCCATTTCATCGCCCATGACCGGGGAGTGCATGGTTTCCTCCCGGGCCTTCATGCGGTCATGGTTGCCCCGGATGGTGTTGATTTCGCCGTTGTGCAGCAGCATCCTTTGGGGATGCGCCTTGCTCCAGGAGGGGAAGGTGTTTGTGGAAAAGCGGGAATGCACCATCGCCATCTGGGAACAGTAGCACACGTCCTGCAAATCGTCATAGAAGGAACGAAGCTGGTTCACCAGCATCATGCCCTTATAAACGACGGTACGGCATGACAGGGAGCAGATATAAGTGTCCGTATCCTGTTTTTCAAAAACCCGGCGCAAAACGTAGAGCCGCCGGTCAAACTCCTGCCCGGTGGCGGTATTCGCGGGACGTTTCAAAAAGCACTGCCGGATGCGGGGCATGGTGCGCCGCGCGCCCGCGCCAAGCTGCGCCGGGTGGCAGGGCACGTCCCGCCAGCCCAGCACGGCGATTCCTTCCGATACAGCGAGCTGTTCAAAAATACGGCGGACGTTTTCCGCGCCCACCTCATCCTCCGGAAAAAAGAACATCCCCACGCCGTAATCGCCGGGGCTGCCCAGGACGATGCCTTCCTCCTGGGCCCAGGCGGAAAAGAGGCTGTGGGGAAGCTGGGTCATGATGCCTACGCCGTCGCCGGTGGTGCCCAGCGCGTCGCTGCCCGCCCGGTGGGCCAGGCGCTCCACGATGGAAAGCGCCTGGTCGACCGTGCGATGGGTGGCCTTGCCGGTCAGATCCACGATAGCTCCGACCCCGCAGGATTCATGTTCAAGCTCCGGATGGTAAAGGGGATACTGTTCATCCCGCATGGTCATTCCTCCGTATTCGCTGACGAACGCAGAATGATTTCCGCGTACTCAGCCATTTTGATGCCGTGGCGCATGGCGTACTGCTGCATGGCCCGGTGGGCTTCCGGCTCGGAACATCTCGTCTTTCGCATCAGCAGTTCTTTGGCCCGCTCCACGATTTGCTTTTCGTCTCCGCTTCGCTTGGGCAGGCGCATTTGATGCAGTTGGGACAGCATGTTCACGGCCCCGATCACCGCCTGCCCCGAAACAGGTATCGGCAGGCGGAAGATTTCAGGGGCTTCGCAGCTTTCCAGCAGAGAAGGCCTGCCGATCAAAAGAATCTGCACCCGGTCGCCATAGTCCCATTGCAGCTCGTCCGGCTTGCAGCCGGGCAGCGAACCCATGAAGAGGATGATTCCATCCTCGCATTCATTGACGGCTCTTCTCAATTCACTGCCCGACGCGCAGCACCGGAACACCGAAAAGCCGGAGGAAGAAAGCAGCCGGGAAAGCTGGACGCGGCTGTCTTCCTGCGCCGCCGCGATCATGATTCGGGGCATAAGCCTCCCTCCCTCCTGCGTTTATTCACCGGCATGTCAGTACATCACGATATACCGGTCGATTTCCCACTTGCTCACATGCGTGCGGTAAGCGTCCCATTCCTTTTGTTTGCCTTCCACGTATTGGGAAAGGACGTGCTCACCGAGGCAGCCGCAGATCACGTCATCCTCTTTCAGGCACTCGACAGCCTCCAGCAGCGTGCCGGGCAGGGACTTGATGCCCTTCGCCTCGCGGGTCGGGCCGTCCATGGCGAAGATGTTTTCGGTGATTTCATCCGGCGGGGTCATGCCCTTTTCAATGCCGTCCAAGCCAGCGGCCAGGCACACCGCCATGTTGAGGTACGGGTTGCAGCTGGGGTCGGGGCAGCGCAGTTCCACGCGGGTGCCCATGCCCCGGGCGGCGGGAATACGGATCAAGGCGCTGCGGTTGCTGGCGCTCCAGGCCAGGTAGCAGGGGGCTTCATAGCCGGGCACCAGGCGCTTGTAGCTGTTCACCAGGGGGTTCGTGACCGCCGCCATACCCCGCACGTGGGCCAGGATACCGGCGATAAAAGCATAGGCTTCCTTGCTCAGGCCCTTCTTGTCGGAAGGATCGGCGAACACGTTCTTGCCGTCCTTGAACAGGCTCATGTTGGTGTGCATGCCGCTGCCGTTGATGCCGAACACGGGCTTGGGCATGAAGGTGGCGTGCAGGCCGTTCTTCTGGGCCAGGGTCTTGACCGCCAGCTTGAAGGTCATGATGTTGTCGGCGGCGGTCAGTGCGTCGGCATACTTGAAGTCGATCTCGTGCTGGCCCGCGGCTACCTCGTGGTGGCTGGCCTCAATCTCAAAGCCCATTTGCTCCAGCGCCATGCAGATTTCGCGCCTTGTGCTTTCGCCGTGATCCAGGGGGCCCAGGTCGAAGTAGCCCGCTTCGTCGCCGGTCAAGGTGGTGGGACGGCCCTGCTCGTCGGTCTGGAAGAGGAAGAATTCCATTTCGGGGCCGACGTTAAAGGAATAGCCCATGTCCGCCGCTTTCTTCAACACCTTTTTGAGCACCCCGCGGGGGTCGCCTGCGAAGGGCGTGCCGTCCGGGTTATACACGTCGCAGATGAGCCGGGCCACCTTGCCGTGCTGGGGCCGCCAGGGCAGAATGGCGAAGGTGTCCAGGTCGGGGCGCAGATACTGGTCGCTTTCATTGATGCGCACAAAACCTTCGATAGAACTGCCATCGATCATGATTTCATTATTGACCGCCTTTTCAATCTGGCTGGCCGTGATGGCCACGTTTTTCAGCTGGCCGAAAATATCGGTAAACTGCATGCGGATGAATTCCACGTCGTCTTCCCGTACCATGCGGATGATGTCTTCCTTGCTGTACTTGCTCATCTTGACAGCCTCCTTCATAAAATAAAAAGGGCGAGGGAACCGGGTAACAACGGCTCCCTTGCCTTGTCGTGAGCAAGCATACCATTCCTTCAGAACGTTGTCAAGAACTTTCACGAAAAAATATTGTTCTGCAATTGTTTCTCTGTTTTCTGATTGTTTTTCTATTTTATCCCTCTTGACAGGTGGGAAACGCCGTGCTACAATCCCTGATAATTTCATACGGGAAAGCGTTGCGGAAGCAAAGTACCCCGGATTCCGGGCATCCAAGAGAGCGGCTGGTGGTGGGAATGCCGTATGACGGGCCGGGCGAAGAACCCTTCCAAGTCCAAACTGAAAGCAAGGGAGCAAGTAGGGGCGGCGTGAACGGCGGCACGTTACATACGCCAGGGCTTGATAGAGCCTAAAGAGAAGCAAATCAGGTGGCACCACGGAGCGGCGGCCTTCGTCCTGAAATACAGGATGAATGTCGCACAATAAACGGAGGTGCTTTTTATGTGTTCCATTTTCGGCGTGACCAGCAAACAGATTCCCGTGGAGACCCTGAAAGCCTGCTTTGACAGAACCGTTTCCCGCGGCCCGGACATGAGCCGGTTTGAGAAAATCCCCTGCGGCTACCTGGGCTTCCATCGCCTGGCCATCATGGGCCTGGATGACCGGGGCATGCAGCCCTTCTATATGAACGGGGACGCCGTGGTCTGCAACGGCGAGCTGTACGGCTTCCGGCCGCTGCGGGACAGGCTGCTTGCCAAATACGAGCTGC
The DNA here is from genome assembly GCA_017509065.1 of Clostridia bacterium. Next base: position 6,383 of record JAFWQM010000070.1, on the reverse strand, counting down.
ACAGCCATTCCGACTGCGAAATTCTTCTGCCGCTGTACCACGAATACGGCATTGAAATGTTCAAGACCCTGGACGCGGAATTTGCCCTGTTGCTCTGGGACGGAACCGCCCGGAAGCTCATCGCCGCCCGGGACCCCATCGGCATCCGGCCCCTGTATTACGGCAGGCTTTCCGACGGGGAATGGGCCTTCGCCAGCGAGCCCAAGAACCTGATGGGCCTGTGCGAAACCATCCTGCCCTTCCCGCCGGGCCATTACTGGATGGACGGGCAGTTCTTCCAATACGCCGACCCCGCTTACGTGGGCTACTTCACCATGAAAACCGAGGAAGAGGTCTGTGCGAAGCTCCGCCGTCTGCTTATGGACGGGGTGGAAAAGCGCTTGGACGCCGACGCGCCGGTGGGCTTCCTGCTTTCCGGCGGATTGGACTCCTCCCTGGTCTGCGCCATCGCCCAGAAGATGCTGCCGCATCCCATCCGCACCTTTGCCATTGGCATGGACATTGACGCCATCGACCTGAAATACGCCCGGATGGTGGCGGACTACATCGGCAGCGACCACACGGAGGTCATCATTTCCGAAAAGGACGTGATCGAAGCCCTGCCCACGGTGGTAGAGCTGCTGGGCACCTGGGACATCACCACCATCCGCGCGTCCATCGGCATGTACCTGGTGTGCAAATGGATTCATGAACACACGGATGTGCGCGTGCTGCTGACCGGCGAAATTTCCGATGAATTATTCGGATACAAGTATACGGACTTTGCTCCCAACGCCGCCGCGTTCCAGGAGGAAGCGGAGAAACGTATCCGGGAGCTGCACGTGTACGACGTACTCCGGGCTGACCGCTGCATTTCCGTCAACTCCCTGGAAGCCCGCGTGCCCTTCGGCGACCTTAAATTCGTGCGCTACGCCATGAGCGTGGACCCGGAACTGAAAATGAACACCCACAACATGGGCAAATACCTCATCCGCAAAGCCTTTGCCGAAGATCACATCCTCCCCGACGAAATTCTCTGGCGGCAGAAGGCGGCTTTCTCCGACGCTGTAGGTCACTCCATGGTCAACGACCTGAAAGCCCTGGCCGAAAAAACCTATACCGACAAGGAATTTGCGGAGAAAGCGTCGAAATATGATTACTGCCGCCCCTTCACCAAGGAAAGCCTGCTCTACCGCGAGCTGTTCGAGCAGTTCTACCCCGGTCAGGCCCGCATGATCCCCGATTTCTGGATGCCCAACAAGACCTGGCCTGGCTGCGACGTGGACGACCCCTCCGCACGGGTGCTGAGCAACTACGGCGCCAGCGGGGTGTAACGGAGAAGAGAACGTGTACTTTCCCGGAGCCCGGGAAAGTACCATAGAAGGCATATCGGTATAATTTGAACTTTGGTGAACAATTCAGACTTTTTTTCGGAGAGAGAAAAAATGAGAAAGCCTTTCGTATCATTGATTGCTAATGAACGATACCAGATTGGCTGTACCGGCCAGACTGTGTATGTGCTGGACGCAATGGGCAATGAATTGGCGAAGTTCAAGGATATGACCTATGCTTATTACCCCGCGCTGCATCCGGATGGTGATGTTGCCGCAGTATTCAGCAATACCGGTGTAATGGCAATCTATTCTCTTTCTGAACTGAGGCTGATGAAAAAATACCGGGTTTCTGCCGTAAACGATACGCAAGGAGATCGCATACCTTGTTTTTCCTCCGATGGGCGATATCTGTATCATATTGAGGGTAGAAAAGGGGATGAACTCAACAGCCGCCTGTCTGTCTATTCAACAGCGGATTATCAGCCCGTCCTCCGTTTATTTGAGCATGGACAAAAAACTGTATTTGCTCGCATGGAAATAGATAATGAATCCGAATGCATCTTTTTACTGGGTTATTTTCGGAACGAAAACAGCATCGATTATTTCGTTGCCAAATTGATTGATCATTCCCTGCAGGATGTGCGGCTGCTCGATCATCGCGTTTTTGATTTTTACCAAAGCGCTGTAGGCGTAAAGCAGTTGGGCTTCACCAATCATTCTTATAAGTGGTCCGCTTTTACGTTCGTACCCAGGGTAAAATCTGAAGTGGAACGGCTGCAAAGCCATCCTGTTGATTGGGGACCCTTTAACCGGGAATACACGTTGGATGATTTGAAACAAATGAATCTTTCTCTGTCTCGGCTCTGGAAAGAAACTGACGATTGACTGTAACAGACGAACGCTTTGCAGCTTCGTGACCAGCGGGGTGTGACGGAGAGGGGACGTGTACTTTCTCGGAGCGCGGGAAAGAACCAAAGGAGGTGGAAGGGAGCGGTTGAAACAACGGGTAAAATCGAAGTTTGTCGGAGGGAAAAAAGGTGAATGATTATCATGAGGATTTCTGGAATGCACTGGATGAGTTGGTGAACACTTCCGAAATTGTAATCGACAGGCCAAAAGGGTCTGCCCATCCCAGGTTTCCAAGTTTCATATATCGGGTTGACTACGGTTACCTGAGAGATACTTCGTCTATGGATGGAGCGGGAATTGACGTATGGGTAGGGAGCGGCAAGAAAACAGTCGATGCCGTCATGTGTATTGTCGATTTGATAAAGCGGGACTCCGAGATCAAGATCCTGATTGGCTGTACAGAAGAGGAAAAGATGGAAGTATATAAAACGCATAATGAAACGCAGTATATGAAAGGCGTTCTGATACGTCGGTAAATCGGGAGTTTCAGAGATGAACGACATAGAGATTACGGATAAGATTCTTGCCTACCTGAAAGAGACATATCAACCGGTTGCGATGATTGTCTATGGTTCATATGCTGACGGAACTGCAAACAAAAACAGCGATTTCGATGCGCTTGTCATTGCAGACAAGGGAAGAATGCACGATTCATCTGTGATTGACGGCATTGTCCTTGATGTATTTATTTATCCACCGGAAACATTTCAGTCAGAATTTGATCCGAAAGAGTTTATACAAGTCTGGGACGGAAAAATCATTTTGGACGCGAACGGAGTCGCTGCGCGCTTGCAAAAGCAGGTTCTTGATTATATTGCGCATATACCGCAAAAGACTGTTGAAGAGGTTCAGAAGGAAATCCGTTGGTGCGAAAAGATGCTGTCCCGGACAATGCGAGAGGATGCCGAAGGCTACTATCGTTGGCATTGGGTACTGTTTGACAGTCTGGAAATATACTTTGATGTAAAAGGCCTGCATTATTATGGCCCGAAAAAAGCTTTACGCTTCCTGGAGCAAACAGACCCGGAAGCATTCCGGATTTATACGAAAGCCTTACGGGAATTGAAGCGAGAGTGCTTATCAGAATGGATTTTTCACCTGAAAAGCATTTCGCCAACTGCATAAATTCCAGTTTTTCAATTCATTCGCAATGCGTCGAAGGAGGCGTCCTGATGCCAGACCATCAGAAAATCATCATTCTGGATTTCGGCGGGCAGTATACCCAATTGATCGCCCGGCGGGTGCGGGAAAACCACGTGTATTCGGAAGTTGTGCCCTGGCATTTTTCCGCGGAAGAAATCAAAGCGCGTGGGCCTGTGGGCGTCATTCTTTCCGGCGGGCCGTCCAGCGTGAACGACCCGGATGCGCCGCACTGCGACCCGGCGATTTATGCCCTGGGCGTGCCCGTGCTGGGCATCTGCTATGGAATGCAATTGACCGCCAACCTGCTGGGCGGCAGGGTGGAAAAAGCCAAAGAGCGGGAATACGGGCGCGTCACGGTACGCATGAAAGAACAGGCGGGACTTCTATCCGGAATGAAGGACGCCTCCGCCTGCTGGATGAGCCATACCTGGCAGGTGTGCGCCTGCCCGCCCAGCTTCCATCCCATCGCAGAAACGGACAACTGCCCCATCGCCGCCATGGCGAACGAAGAAAGAAAAATCTACGGCGTGCAGTTCCATCCCGAAGTGACCCACACGGACGAAGGAAAGCAACTGCTTCACAATTTCCTGTACGGTATTTGCGGCTGTACCGGCGACTGGACCATGGACGCCTACGCGGAAAGCGCCGTGAAACAAATCAGAGAAGTGGTTGGTGATAGCGGAACGGTACTGCTGGCCCTCAGCGGCGGGGTGGATTCCTCGGTGGCCGCGGCGCTGATTTACCGCGCCATCGGCAAACGCCTCACCTGCGTCTTTGTCGACCACGGCCTGCTGCGCAAGGGCGAGAGCGACCAGGTGTGTCATGTGTTCAGCCATCTGTTCCCCGTGCGTTTCGTCCGCGCGGACGCTTCGGAAAAGTTCTTTGCTGACCTGAAAGGCGTCTCCGACCCCGAGCAAAAGCGACACATCATCGGCCGGGACTTCATCGAGGTCTTCCGGGAGGAAGCGGCAAAGCTGGGCAGGCTGGACTATTTCGCCCAAGGCACCATTTACCCCGACGTGATCGAAAGCGGCCAGGGCACAAACGCTGCTGTCATCAAAAGCCACCACAACGTGGGGGGACTGCCCAAAGAACTGGGCTTTACGGAACTGATCGAACCCCTGCGGATGCTGTTCAAGGATGAAGTACGCGCCTTAGGCGAAGCGCTGGGCCTGCCAAAGGAACTGGTCTGGCGGCAGCCTTTTCCCGGCCCCGGCCTGGCCATCCGCGTGATCGGTGAGGTCACGAAGGAAAAGGTGGAGATCGTGCGGGAAAGCGACGCCATCTTCCGGGAGGAAATCGCCAAAGAGGGCCTTGACCGCCAGGTAAACCAGTATTTCACCGTTCTCACTGGCGTGCACAGCGTGGGCGTCATGGGCGACGAGCGCACCTACGATTACACCATCGCCCTCCGTGCCGTCACCACCGACGATTTCATGACCGCCGATTGGGCCCGCCTGCCCTATGACCTGATTGCCACAGTTTCCTCCCGCATCGTCAACGAGGTGCCCCACGCCAGCCGCGTGGTCCTGGACGTGACGACGAAGCCGCCCGCCTCCATCGAGTGGGAATAAAGGCTGAAATCCGGAAACCCGCATAAAATAAGGGTTTCCGGGTGGTCAAAATCCTGCATGGCAACAATTTGGCAACAAAAATCCATCATTCTGAAAATGAGGGCTAACTGATTTTGTGTAGATCAGTTAGCCCTATTTCTATGCAGTTTCAGAAGGATGGAGGTGTCACTCATGTTACGCCCCACGCTACTCCCTTCGGGAAGCGCGGGTTTCGGATGGCAATCCTTCGGAATGCTCATCCTCAGCCTCGCTTCGCTCGGCGCTATGATCGTTGTCTGGATTCTCCTGGAGACCGGCAACCAGATCATCCATCAGGCCCTGGGACGGAACTTTCACCCACCGCCGGGAGGTATCGCCATCGGGGAAATTATAGCGCCACTGGTCATAGGCTTCCTGGGTGATCTCTCCCTTCCGCAGCGCATTGGCCGCTGCCTGCCACTCGTACAGCATCCGGTGCAGCTCAGCCGCCTGCTGGCTGTCACGAAGATTCACCCGCAGGCAGACGTCGCCCTCGGATTCCTCCACATACAGGCCATATCGGTCTTCCAGGGTGAAAAGCGTGTGCATGAGGCCAACATAGGAATCAATATCCGGAACCGATATGGCATGGGGCAACACACCGAAGATTTGCGCCATCTGTGCTGTCAGATCGGCCTTCGGATTCCGGTCCTCGGATTCATACTGCGCCATGCGCACATCGGCGGAATTGGCCGGGAAGCCCAGAAGCTGCCCCAAATAACGCTGCGTCATCTTCATGCGCTTGCGGAAATGATGAATGCGCTCGCCAGTGGCCATGAGAAAGTCCCCTTTCAATGAGATATGCTTAGTATAACAGATTTGTTTAGGAGAATCAATATGAAATTGGAGAATTGTGAAATAAAGCGGTATGGGAGCGCTTTTCTGACCGCACCGGAAGCGGCACAGCTCCTGCACATCTCAACCTCCCACGCCTATAAGGTCATCCACCGGCTGAATCAGGAGCTGAAAGCCCAGGGCTTTCTCACCATCGCCGGACGGATCAGCCGGAATTATCTTCTTCAGCGCACCATGGGAAAAGCATCGGAAGAGGAGGCGCAGCGGGATGAGTGTCTATAGGGACAACAAGACAAACACATGGCGGGTGATCTATCGCTACACCGATTGGACGGGAGAGCAGAAGCAGAGCTCACGGCGGGGGTTTGCCAGCAAGCATGAAGCCCAGGCATGGGAACGGGAGCAAATGAACAAGGTAACGGCGGATCTGGATATGACTTTCGCCAGCTTTGTGGAGCACTATACCGAGGATCTGAAGACAAGGCTGAAGGAAAATACCTGGAGCACGAAGGATCATATCATCCGGACGAAATTGATCCCTTACTTTGGCAGACTGAAAATGTGCGCCATCACGCCGCAGATCGTCATGACATGGCAGAATGAAATGCTGCGGTTCCGGGACAAGGATGGG
>JAFWQM010000069.1 GCA_017509065.1 Clostridia bacterium | reverse complement strand
TCGAAAAACAATCCGGTGGATTGTTTTTAGCGGAGGCCGGGCGGCAGCCCAGGGCCGAAGGATATTTCAAGGTTGAGTGACGCAGGATGGACCGATTTATCGCCCGCAGATAATTCATGATTTAGTTGGGCGAGCAATAATTATGTCTCTGGGGACTTTCAGCCAGGGTCCGACACATTCCCGTTATACGAAAAATTCCCCGGCCAGATGGCCGGGGGAATAGGTGAAAAAGGAATTACTTGATGGAGCCTTCCACCATGCCCTTGACGATATACTTCTGAGCGAAGATATACAGGATGATGATGGGCAGCATGGCCAGCAGGGTGGAGACCATGATGAGGTTCCACTGCTTCACGAACGAGCCGTTGAAGCCCTGCACAGCCAGGGGGATGGTGCGGATATCGCCGGAAGCGCCCAGCACCAGGAGGGGCAGCAGATAGTCGTTCCAGATCCACAAGCCGTTGAGCACCAGGACGGTGACGAATACGGGCTGGAGCAGCGGGAACACGATGCGGAAGAAGGTGCCCGCGCGGGAGCAGCCGTCGATGTCCGCCGCTTCTTCCAGTTCGAGCGGCACGCCCTTGATGAAGCCGTGGAAGATGAAGATGCTCATGGCCTCGCCAAAGCCCAGGTAAGCGAAGATGATGCCCTGGTAGGAGCGCAGCATGGGGATATGCAGGAAGTCGCCCACGGTCTTGAACCAGGTGAGCAGGGGGAACATGACGACCTGGAAGGGGATGACCATGGCGGCGACGTACATGAGGAACAAGAGGTTGCTCCACTTGGTCTTGTTACGCACCAGCACCCACGCAGCCATGGCCGAGAAAATGGAAATCGCGGCCAGGGACAGCACGGTGATGATCAGGCTGTCACGGCAGGCGGAGAGGAAGTTGAACGTGGGATTGTTCCACACATCGGAAATGTTCTGGAACAGGTTGGCCGGGTTCTCCGGCAGGCCCACCGGCGCATTGATGATTTCGGCATTGGTGCGCATGGAGTTCATGATCACAATGACGAAAGGCAGCATGAACAGGATAAAGAGGAGGAGCGTTAAGATTTCGAGGGCAATCCGCCGCCCCGGATGGGGAATGGAACCGGCCATGCGCTCGATCTGTTCGGGTTGCTTCTTAGCCATTACGCTTCCACCTCCTTGCTCTTGTTATAGGAGACCTGGATAATGGAGAAGATGGTCAGCACCACGAAGAACAGCACAGCCTTGGCCTGGCCCTGGGCCATGTTGTTGTATTTGAACGCGGTCTGATAGATGTTGAGGGCCAAAAGTTCCGAGCTGTTGACGGGCTTGTTCATGAAGATGCCCACGGGGCCGCCGTTGGTCAGGGCCACGTTCACGTCGTACATCTTGAAGCTGTTGGTCAGCGTCAGGAACAGGGAGATGGTGAAGGCGTTCGCCATGAGGGGAATCTGGATCTTGGTGATGCGGGTCCAGTACTTGGCGCCGTCCACCTCCGCCGCCTCCATGACGGACTTGGAAATGCTCTGGATGGCCGCCACGTAGATCAGCATGATGTAACCGGCGTACTGCCAGGTATTCACGGTGACCATGGTGAACATGACGGTGTCCTTATTGGAGATGAGCGATTTGCTGACCAGGTCCCAGCCGATGGCCTGGCCCACGGAGGGCAGGATGTTGCTGAAAATGAACTGCCAGATCAGGCCCAGCACGATACCGCCGATCAGGTTGGGTACGAAGAAGCCTGCGCGGTACACGTTGCGGCCACGAATTTCGCTGGTAACCAGCAGGGAGATGACGAAAGCCACCACATTGACCGTGATGATATTAATGATAGTGAACTTCAGCGTCACCAGGAAGGAATGCAGGAATGCGGGCTCGTTGAAGATGGCCTTGTAGTTTTCAAAACCCACCATCCTGCTGAAGGAGCCGGTGCCCTGCCAGTCTGTGAAGGAATAGAAGATACCGTAGATGAACGGAATGATGATGACCATCAGAAACGCAAGCAGCGTCGGCACCAGAAACAGGAATTCCGTCAGCTTGCGTTTTTGTTTGCTGGTCATGGCTTATTCCCCCCTTTTTTCTTTGTCCTCACTGTGTTAAAAACGGGGGCCGCGTCCAAGAAAATGGTCTTCAGGCGCAGCCCCCTGATCGGTTGATTACAGTTGATTACTTGGCGATGCCGGCGATGGCGTCCTTCATCATGATTTCGAAGGTATCCACGTCGATGGCGCCAGCGGCGAACAGTTCGTAGATCTGGCCCAGAGTGCCCATGCCGAAGCCGTCGGGCAGCTTGTACTGCTGCCAGTCATAGGTCTTGCCGGCGGCGTTCCATTCCATGACGCTCTTGGACAGAGGAGTGGTGGGAGCGATGGTCACGTTGGTGAAAGCGGGCACCATGGCAGCCTTGTTCACCATGTAGTCAGCGCCCTCGGGAGAGGTGGCCAGGAAGTTCAGGAAAGCAAGCGCCTCGTCCTTGTTGCCGTTTTCGTTGATAACGTACCAGGAGGGAGGATTGACCAGGATGCCGTCAGTGTCTTCATGCAGGAAAGCATGGGGCGCGTAGGCGATTTCAAAGTCGGGGTTCAGCTGCACCAGGGAAGGATCCATCCAGTTGCCCTGATGATAGAAGGCGGCCTTGCCGTTGGCGAAAGCGGCCAGCTGGCTGTCCTGGGTGCCGTTCAGCAGCATATCCTGGGTGCTGTACTGGAACAGCAGGGCCACATACTGGCAATACTGATGGAAGCGCTCTTCGTCCACTTTGCCTTCCAGCACCATGTCGATGTAAGTGGTGTCGTTGCGCTCGTTGCCCACGGTCAGGTATACGTTGAAGTTATGCAGACCGGTCACCCAGGTCATGCCGGTGGTGGTGCCGGCCACCATGGAAACGACCATATCCAGGCCCAGCTCAGCCTTCATGGAATCCAGCTTTTCAAAGGCGGCCTTCAGGGCGTCGAAGTTGGTCAAGGTAGCGGGGTCGATGCCGGCCTTGTCCAGAATGGCTTTGTTATAGGCCAGACCATAGCCTTCCACGGCCACGGGGAAGCCGATCACCTTGTCGCCGTCCATGTAGGCGGCGGCGGTGTACTGGGTCCAGTCCGCGCCGGCCTGGTCAGCGATCTTGTCCTTCCAGAGCTCGTAGCCGGAGGGGCCTTCGATGACCCAGATGTCGGGTTCGCGGCCGGACTGCATTTCAGCCTTGAGCACGGTGTTGTAGTCGGAAGAGCCGCCGCCGGTGATGACCTTCACGTCAACGCCTGTCTTTTCTTTGTACAGCGCGGCGAATTCCATCAAAGCGTCGGTGATCTCCACCTTGTTCTGGCAAATCACGATGTCTGCCAGAGCGCTGGTGGCGGCCAGGATCATAGCCAGAGCGAGAACCAGAGCGAGAACTTTTTTCATACTTGGTTTCTCCTTTATAAAATATTTATTCGCACGCGGATTTCCTACCGCGCAAGAACCATGGGAAAAACGAATCATTCGCATGTTACAAATGCATTATAGCACATATGAAGTAAAAAGTCCACCGCTTTTTTCATAGAAAACTAACAAATATCTATGCTTTCATTATCTTATTTTATCAAAATGGTGATTATTTGTACGAACCACAAGATATGCTGATATATGAGCAATATATCACTACCTGTACCAGCAGTACCGCTGCCCCACCTGCCAGGGCAGCACCGTGAGCCAGGTATGGTCGGGGAGGTCGAAATACCAGGTGTCCTGCTTCTGCTGGAACACGTGGCCGGGGACGGCTTCTGTCGGCACGCCCAGGAGGGATACCCCTACGCCGCCATCGGTAACGGTGGCGAGTTTATACTTTTGGAGCCCGTTGTGGATCAGATAATCAAAATGATCCGCTACGCCCGCGTGAACCGTGGAATGGATCACCAGCGGATAATCCAGCCAAGGCGCAAGGGCAGGCGCTTCCTCCGCCGTATAGCCAAACTGCCGCAGCGTACCCAGGAAAATCGCCATATGGCTCTCCGTCACCAGCAGATCACCTGGCCGCAAATATTGGGCCAGCTCCGAAAACGGCGGCATTTCCCGGCTCACGCTGTGAAATACGGAGCGATACCCGTCGTTCAGCATCTCCTGTCCACCCGGCAATTCGCCCAGTCCCGCCTGTTTCCAAACCCATTTCACATACCCCGCACAGTCGAAACCGTAAATATAGGTCGTGCCCGCGCGGTAATAAATCGGGCTGTTGATCCACGCCTCCTGCACCACGTATTCCGGGGCTTTGGCGAACACGTGGCTCTCCGCCTGCCCGCCGTACAGATACGGTACGCCGTAAGGCATCTTCGGCTGGATACCGGAACCGGTGACGATATTATACCGCTCCAGAAACGGATTGCCCTCTTCCAGCAGTGACAGCGCCGCGTCCAGAATCGGCGACTTCATGATGCTGCCCCGCGCCTGAATCAGCGCTTTTTCTTCCGCTGTCATTTCGCACGGCCCCGGCAGCCGCGACTTTCCCCCTTCAGATAACGCGGTGGCAACAGAACAAAACGCGACGACCAGCACACACAGCGCAGCCAGTATTTTTTTCATAGGCGATCTCCTGTCAAAAAAACCTTCTCCATTCGGAGAAGGAAAATAGAAAGCCTCGAATTATCGGTTGAAAACCCGAACCGGCAGCACCAGGAACGTGAACGCTTCGCCTTCAATGGGCTTGATCATGCAGGGGGACACATTGGAATTGAAGCACATGCGCACCTGTTCGCCGTCGATATTGTGGATAATATCGGTCAGATACCGGGAATTGAACGCGATATTCAGTTCATTCCCCTGGAACCCCATATCAATTTCCTCATGCACCTCGCCGCGGTCCGCGTTAGCGGTCATTTCCATGGGCGCGTCTGGCATTAAGTGCAGGTAAATCAGGTTGTTCTTTCCTTCCCGCGCCATCAGGCTGCAGCGATCGATCGCGTCGGAAAAATCAGAGCGGTTCACCAGCGCTTCGGTACTCCAGCTTCCCGGCAGGATTTTTCTGTAATCGATGAACTCGCCTGTCAGCAGCGTGCCGTACACCTTGACGGAACTGAAAGAAAACATGATGTGCGAAGAATTGAAAGTGATCTGGCAAAGATCGCTGCTGTCTGGCAGCATTTTGCTCACTTCGCCCAGCGTCCTTCCCGGCGTCACCGCCTGCAGGTGATCCTTCTGCGCGCTCTCAGGAATATCGTTTTCCGCTTCCATCCGCTGCAAAGCCAGCCGGAATCCGTCCAGACCGACCAGCAGCGTTTCCTTTTCGTATACTTCCATCAGAATACCGGTCAGAATTTTCCTGCTTTCGTCCGTCGATACCGCAAACTGCACCCGGCTCACCGCGTCACGGAATTTGCTGCACGGAAGCGCCGCACAGTATTCCCCGGAAATATCGCGGATGTCGGGATAATCCTCCGCCGCCATACACGCCATGGACGTGTTGCTGCCCCGGCTCTTGATCACGGCGCGCATTTTGCCGTCCAGCCGGATATCCACCTCACCCGCGGGCTGCTTTCTCATCAGCTCGGCAAACAGCCGGGCGGGCAGCAGCATGCATCCTTCCTCTTCCACCAGCGCGCTCACCGTGGCCTTGATGGAGATTTCACCGTCCGTGCACGTCAGCACCAGACCGTCCTCCATCGTTTCAATCAATACGCCATCGTATACCGGCTTGACCGGTCGAGCGGATATTGCCCGCGTGACCATGCCTAAGCCGTAATTCATCTCGTCGGTCTGAACCCTAAAATGCATACTGTTCGTCCCTTTCTGTGTTGAGATTTTCGGCTGCTTTTCTCGGCGCCGCTCTCCAGCTCCGGCGGCCGCCTCATTGCTGTTGGTAGTAGTAATATATATAACCAGTATTAGTATTAGCCGCGGCGGAAAAGTGGATAACCCGGAAAAACCCATATATGCCGCTCTTTTTCCGTCTTTCCATAACGTATAAACAATGTGAATTCCTGTGGATAAACCGTGGAATCATCCTATTTTCGCATATTTTCTTTTAAATTGCAAGAATCTTTTTTTAGGAACGCTGGGGCTGTTCGCCCCAGTCCCGAACCAGGGGCCTGAGGCCCCTGGACCCACAATAGCGGATGTTAGTTGACCTGGAAAGCATAATTTGTTCCCGCTGCTGCTTGAGAGTGAAGAGCATGCTTTTGACGTTGTGCTTCTGGCCCGGCGGCTGAAAGCCGCCATCCCGGACGCTATGCGTCCGGGGAAAGCCTGGGAATAATCCCCGGGGGAAAGCGAGCTTTCCCCCGGGGATTTTCCCGGCTTTCTTGGGCCAGAAGCCACTAACTTCCGTAAACCCGGATCGAATGGCGAAAGTTGTTTTCTTTACCCAACCAAGTTATTTCGCCTATTGGGATGCAAGGGATGAAATCCCTTGCCGCAGGTCTGGGCGCGCGGAGCGCCCAGCGTTCCCTTTATCCCCATAATCCACAATGCGCTGTTGACCGGATTGTGGAAAAGAGAACGCTGATTTTTCATGGGGAGAAAAAAATGATGCGCGATTGTTCCCAGTGTTATCCACAAATCAGGGGTCAGTTCTCCTTTGGTGGAAACGCTCTTTTCCACACGGGGAAGACGGCGAAGATAAAGCCGAGGCAGGCGAGGGCCATAACAAAGTAGCACACGTCCATGCGCATCCAGGTAAGGAAGCTGATTTTTTTTTCCAGCGCGAATTCCATGACCAGGACGAGACCGCAGGAAAGGAGGATGAGGCCGACGGTGCGCCACAGAAGGGCGGGCTTGCGCTGGGACTTTTGCAGCATTCGCCAGCAGATGAGCATCACAATGACAATGGCGATCCCGCTGAACAGCTGGTTTGCCCGGACAAAACCCCATTTCAGCACGGCGTCCTGCCGCATGGATTCCCAGAAGGGCTGCAGGCTGGCGTAGAGGAGCATCATGAGCAGCGCTTTTCCGCCTGTTCTGCGTTTTTTTCCGCACAGCAGGATCAGGAAAATCACCAGCGCAGTGACGGCTTCGGGCAGATAGACCGCGAAGCACCAGATGCCGTAATAGTTCTGTTCGCCCAAGGGAAAACGGAAAAGGACGGACGGGTCTTCCCAAGCGATGAGGCACTTTTCCTCAAAGGGGTCGAACCATTCTTCAATGTCGTATCCATAGCCTAAGTTTACGAGCGGCTCAGCCATGCGGCATATGGCGATCATCAGCGCGGCGGGCGCGGCGGCTGAGTCCAGAATGGCGCCCAGCGGCTGACGTGTGATTTTTGAAGTGAGCGCTCCGGCCAGAATAACACCCAGGATCGCGCCATACAGCATGTAGCCGCCGCGGCTGAAATGCCAGAAGAAATCCAGACCCTGATCGAGCAGCCAGTCCAGCATCACCAGAGAATACCCAATGTGCGCGATAAGCAGCGAAAGGGGAATGGCCAGCACAGCGAACCAGCTCACCGTACCTTGCTTCAGTCCATACTTTTTCCCAAGCAGCTGCATAAGCGCGAAAGCGGCAGAGGCGGAAAGCGCCGCGGCCAGCCCGTAAGGATACAGCCTGATCGGGCCAAGTTGAAGCGTTTCCATGGCTTATTCCCCCACCACGGCGGAAGCAAAGTAAATGAGACCCGAAATACTGCGGCTGTTCAGGGTTTTATGCACGCGCTTTCCGTTTAGCATCAGGTTGGTGCTGCCGCCGCCGTCGAGGTTGAAAGCCACTTTGCACTCGGGAAACACTTCTTCGCGTACGATGAATTCTCCTACCTGGAACAGCTTCATGCCGCTGCCGTTGCCGCCGTCCACTTCAAAGATGCCGTATTCCAGCTCACCCAGCTGGCAAATGGCGATGCGCTGGGCGCAGAGATTGGGTTCACGGCGGTCATTGTTTTCCACGGTGATTTCCTGAGGCTCGCCGTCTACCACCAGCACGGGGCCAAAGGAGAAAGCATTGATGACCGTGCGGCCATCCGCTTCCAGTTCATCCAGCTTTTCCTGGAGTGTCTTTTCCGTGGCGTTTTTCACAAAGGAAAAATCGCCCCGGTCATCAATGATCAACACATCCCATTTTCCGTTGGGCTTTTTGCGGTATTCCACACCCTGGCGCACGACGTAGCTTGCGTCGTACTTGTACTTTACAAAGTCGTCGTTGCAGGCAACCACGGAGTTCAGCTTGGCCGCCATGTCCTTGGGCCGGGACTGGTCGGGATTGCTGTAGTCCTCGAAGCTCAGGGTGGTGCGCAGTTGAGTTGGGTCTTTGATCTTGATGCGCACCCACCGGCATATGACCCAATCGTTGCTGTACTTGGGCTTCCAGTTTTTCTCCTGCATAATGATATGAATGGATTCGTCCTCATATTCGTTTTCGGAGATCCATCCTTCCTTGGGCAATACGCGCCCGGTTTCTTTCATGTCGAGCGGCAGGGGCTGCACCTCCGCCAGCGCGGGGGTGGAAAAGAACAGGGCAATCAGAATCAGCATCACGGCCGCGATGCACCAGCGAAGAAGGTTCGTTTTCATCTGCGTATACGCTCCTTGATTTTGTGCCGGGGCATATAATACCCCATTTTCATATTTCGTCACGTTTCTTGCTTTTTCCTGCTGTGGATTCCGCTTTATTCCCGAATTATCCGCAATGAAACGATCTTATCAACCGTAATTATTTGATTTGAAAACAGTATAAAACCCCCTCTCCATTTCAGCGGAGAGGGGGTTCAGGAGAGAAAATCATTCCTCTTCCTCATCCACCATTTCCATGAACTTGTCGAACACGGCCTGGGAGATGGCGTCGTCATCCACGGATACATAGATGTCCTCGTCGGTTTCCGGATCCTTTTCGATCTTCAGGATCAGCACTTCGCCTTCCTCGTCGTCCTGTTCTTCGTCCTGGGCGACCATCAGCACCACGTAGAGCTCGCCCTCGTGGTCGATCGTGGTCAGGTATTCAAACTGGGTAGTCACGCCGTCCTCGTCGGTCAGCTCGATGATGCCTTCGGGCAGTTCATCTTCGTTGGGAATGTTCTTGTCAAATTCGTCAGCCATTGAATGATTGTCCTCCAAATTGGAATGAATTTCATGCCGTTTCCGGCAGAAAAAGCGGTTTTACTTTTTCGCGTCCAGATAACTTTGCAGGATCACGGCGGCGGCCACCTTGTCCACGGTGCCTTTCCGGTCGTCCCGCCGCATGCCGCCTTCGATCAGCGCCTGGTGGGCGGACACGGTGGACAGCCTTTCATCCTGGAACCTGACGGGCAGCCCGGCCTTTTCCAGCTGTTCGGCGAAGGATTTCACTTTTTCCGCCTGGAACCCTTCGGAGCCGTCCATGTTTTTCGGCAGCCCGCACACCACCAGCACGGCTTCGTTTTCCGTGTACAGTTTCTGAATGTGCTTTACGTCCGGCCCCCAGCCGACCCGGGTATACACGCTGTGGGGCGTTGCGATCATCTGTGTCGCGTCGCTCAGGGCGATGCCGATGCGTTTGTCGCCTACGTCCAATGCCAGTATTCGTCCGCTCATTGATCCAGCCTGTTTTCCACGTAATAGCGCACCAGTTCTTCCAGAATTTCGTCTCTCTCCAGGCGGCAGATCAGGCTGCGCGCGCCCATATAACTGGTGATATAAGTCGGATCGCCCGTCAGCACAAAGCCTACCAGCTGCGTAATGGGATCGTAGCCTTTGCCCTGCAGGGCGCGATAAACATGCGCAAGGATATCGGAAGCGGTTTCGTTTCCTTCTGGCAGCGGGCTGAGCTTCATGGTTTCAAATCTCTCGGTCATTTTGCTCCCTCCCTCTTTCCTTTGTTTATTATACACGATGAAACGGCGTCCTGCAAGGCAGTTTAGAAAATTTTTTAACAAAATGTAAATTTTTTAATTTTCACGAAAGAAGTTTTGCGAAGTTTTTCACTCATAAGTCCCTGATCCCTCATCCCTCTCCCCCCGCGTCGCATACAGCACCCGCGCAGCGCCACGCACGCATACGAACGCGGGGACCGCGGCAGCCATCCCAATCAGACCGCCCATATATCCGCCGGCTGAAAGCAGCATGATCACGGAAACGGGATGCAAGCCCGTCGCGCCGGCCATCAGCCGCGGAGAAAGAAAATAGCCTTCGATCTGCTGCACAAAAACTGTCACAAACAGCGCCCAGAGTGTGGCGGAAATACCCAGCGGCAAGGAAAACAACACGATGGGAATACCGCCAATCATGGGGCCGATATAGGGAATGAACTCGCATAACCCCATCATGATCCCCAATACCAGCCATGCCGGAATTCCCACGATCATTAGCCCGACCGCCGTCAGCAGCGCCACGGCCAGCGCCACCAGGGACTGGCCCCGCACATATCCCCCGGCTTCCCTGCGCATTTCCTGAAGCGCTGTCAGCACCCGCCTGCGGTATTTGAGCGGGATCCACAGAGAAAGCTGATAAGAAAACATCTCCCGGTCTCGCACAAAATAATATGCTAATACAGGCGATAAAAAAGCGTGGCTGACCGCGTCGACCCCAGCGCCGATTCCCGTGATCCATTTTGGCATATGCTCTCCTGCCCAGGACGCGGCCCGGGTGATCCATTCCTCCGGAAAACTGCTCAGCCCCAGCCGACGAATGCTGTCCTGATTGTTCCATTGTTCCCAAAGCTCCCGTGCGCGCTGAAACAGCCGCGGGGCCTGCGCTATCAGCAGCGATACCTGGGAAATCAGATGCGGCGCCATCAGTCCCGCCAGCATGATCACAGCCAGCATCAGGAACAGCACCGACAGCGCCGCGGCCAGCGAACGGTTCACGTTCTTTTCCAACCGTTTGGAAAGCGGAAGTGCCAATGCGGTGAGCAGCAGCGCGAAGACCAATTGCCCTGTCAGCCTGTTCAACGACGGCCAGGCCCAGAGTGCGAGCACAGCTGAGAAAAGACCGATTCCCCATCGCATCGTTCGGGATACGCCTTTTACTGTCGGCAGTTCCAGCATACGCTTTCCTTCTTCCTTTTTTATTAGTGAGGAGTCAGGAGACAGAATTGACGATCTGTTCGAAAACTACTCAGAATCTTTATTTCACATATCTGGGGGAAACCATTCTTTGGCGGTCAAAGAATGGTTTTCCCCCAGGCTCCTATCCAAGAAAGCCATAAAGGAAAACAAACACAGTTGGTTAGTTCTTACAGCAAAAGTCTTTATCTTTCTACAGCCTTTCTCGGAAGGGGACGAACCGTCGATGACCGCCTGAGGCGGGAATCTTATCGACGGTGAGATCAGCCGAAACGAGCAATCTCCGCATGAAGCGGAGTTGCGACGATTGAGGCTGCGGAACTGGGAGAACCGCTCTTTGGGCCCCAAAGAGCGGTTCCCCCAGGGGTATCTGAATCGTAACACTTTATCGGAATAATCGCTCCTATCTCCTGACTCAAAACTGAACAACTTTTACCTTATCATTCTTTTCGCGTTTTTCCACATCTTTGCCCAGCAGAAATGCCGGCACAGCCATTGATGCTTCATGCCCATCAGATAGCCCGCCATACCGATCAGCAGTATTTTGCTCATTCTTCGTTCACCTCCTCTCTCAGCGCCGGTACCGTCACATGTCCCACATCGCCCATTGGCCGCACATAGTATACTGTGGCGTACCAACGGCCTTCGATCAGATCGTCCAGCGGCCCGCCGGATATTTCCAGGGCTGACACGCGCAGCGTTTCTTCATTAAATAATGCGTCTGTTACCACCCCCAGCCGCGTCCCGTCCGAATTTGTGACGCGGAACAGATGATAGGAAGCGTCCTTTGGTACGCGCCCCGTCTTTCCCCGGCCTATCACCGATATTTCTCCAATCAGCGAGATCTGTTCACGGGGAAGCCATCGGGTTCCGCGCAGGCCGCCACGCATTACTACGCCGCGCACGGATTTTCCGTCCTCGCTCAGCACGCCCCGGAGCACGTTTCCTCGCTGTTTTCCATTGACAATCACAGGCAAACCAATCATTTTCTTTAATCCTGTCATACATATCACCCATGTTTGATATCCCCGTTTTGAGAAAAAACCATACTGGAAAAGGATGATAACAGAAACATATGTTCTTTTATAAAGTGAACATTTTCTATTTATATATATTGAAATGTACGGTAAAATTGAAGGAAAATATATATTGGATAATAAAAACGTTCGTGTTTGATTTAAAACCTGAAAAAACCTTTTAAAAGTTCAAAAAAAGGAGTTGACAGCAGGACCGCATTGTGGTATTCTAACCAAGCGCTCAAACGGAGGGTAATTCGTGAGCGCGGGAATCTTGAAAACGATACAGAGAGATTGAGGAAGAACGACAGTTAATTCTGAAATGAGTTTTTACTTGAGACTGTGGGGCTTGCCTGGAGGAAACGAAAGGCGAGTGGGAACCCAGAATCGCAAGTGAGAGGA
>JAFWQM010000068.1 GCA_017509065.1 Clostridia bacterium | reverse complement strand
GCCCATGTCGATGGTTTCGATGGATTCGTACATCATCTTGGCTACCACGCCGAAGGTGAACACGATGATGGCCATGGTGCCCGCGAAGGTGCCCAGGCCGAAAATCAGCGCGGCGAACTTGGCGATGATCAGGGTGGGCAGGGTGCGGATGATCATGAGCAGGATGCGCAGGCCCCAGACCACCACGCCGTTTTTGTTGATATTGGTGGAGGACAGCACGGCGATGGGCAGCGCCAGCGTCGCGCCGATCACGGAGCCCATGATGGACATTTTGATGGTGTCGAACAGGGCGTTGAACAGCTTGGTGGTGTTCGCCGGATCGCCGCCGAAATAGCTCCAGTTGGGATGGAAAATGCGGCCCAGGATATACCCCAGCTGATACCCCCGGTTGATGATGATGGCGAAATCAAAGCCCGTTACCTTCGCGGAAATGATGATTACCGCCAGCACGATCACCGCGATGAAGGGCGTCCGGGACACCGGCTTCTGCACGGTGTGGCCGTTGGGCAGGGTGATGGTGCGGGGCTTGATGATCCGATCCAGCAGCGGCGTTTTGTAGGCCGCCTCAGCAGTTTTTTTCTTCATCGCCGCCGCCTCACTTTTCCGCCGTGGGGATGGCGGCGCCGTTGTAGATTTCGTCCAGGATCTCCTGAGTCACGCTGCCGGTGGGCCCGTCGTACACAATGCGGCCCGCCCGGATGCCGATCACCCGGGAGCAGTAATTCAGCGCCAGGTCCACGTGGTGGATGTTGATCAGCACGGTGATGTTCATTTCTTCGTTGATGCGCTTGAAGTCGCTCATCACCTGCTTGGCCGTGATGGGGTCCAGGGCGGCCACGGGCTCGTCCGCCAGGATGATGGTGGGGTTCTGGTTCAGGGTGCGGGCCAGGGACACGCGCTGCTGCTGCCCGCCGGAAAGCTGGTCGCACCGGGTATAGGCCTTGTCCAGGATGCCCACCTTGTCCAGCGCTTCCAGGGCGTGTATTTTCTGCTCCTTCGTAAACAGCCCGAACAGCACGCGGAAGAAATTCATATCCGGCACCATGCTGGTCAGTACGTTTTTGATGGCGGTGGCGCGGGTGACCAGGTTATAGGACTGGAAAATCATGCCGATCTTGCGGCGGAAGCGGCGCATAGCCCGGCCCTTTAAGGTCATCACGTCCGTGCCGTCCACGACAAGCTGGCCGTTCGTCACGTCGATCATGCGGTTGATGGTGCGGATCAGGGTGGACTTTCCCGCGCCGCTCAGACCGATGATGGCCACGAATTCCCCCTGGTCAATGGTCAGGTTGATGTCCTGCAGGCCCTTGACCCCGTTGGGATACACTTTATCCACA
The DNA here is from genome assembly GCA_017509065.1 of Clostridia bacterium. The sequence continues at coordinate 2,268 of JAFWQM010000068.1, read as the reverse complement.
TGCTTGAATTCAATCAACAGAATCGTCTCCTTCCGCTTCGTCCGAGCGGTAATTCCTTCACATGCTCATCATATCATGGAGCGAAACGCAATACAAGCTATTTTCGGGAAAAAAGAGGAAAAAGAAAGAAAAAACCCGGCAGCGGACTGCCGGGGGGAGATGATGGATGAAAGCTTACTTCACCACAGACAAGGCCTGGCGGGCGGCGTCATAGTCGCTGTCCTGCGCGATGGCGTAGCCGGTGTGGCTGTACACGGAGAAGATGGCCTTGCCTTCATCGGTGTTGATGATGTTGATCAGGGCCGTCTGCAGCGCCTGGATAAATTCGGGATTGTTGATTTCGGGCTTGGCGGTGGTGATGGCCACGGTATCGTTATAGATGCCGGGGGTGACGCCGATGACGTTCAGTTCGTCCCAGATGGCGCCTTCGCGGCCCATACCCTGCTTGCCGGTCTCGTCCTTCTGGTCGGTAGGCAGGTTCCAGGGCGCTTCATAGTCGCGGCGGCCGTCAGCGTAGCAGCAGATGATGTCCACCTGCTCGGCGGCAGCCTGGGCGAACGCGTCGGCATAGCCCAGGGTGACCACGCTGGACAGGTCGGAAATCTTCTTGCCGTCGTAATTCTTCATCAGCCACATGGTGGGATAGATGTATCCGGCGGAAGAGGAGGTGTTGCCCACGGCCCAGGTGCAGTCGTTCAGTTCGTCCCAGGTCGGCTTTTCACCGGCGTTGACCTTGGCGGCCAGGGCCTTGCCCTTTTCGGTGGGAGCGGCGTAAATCAGGGAGCGGTAGAAGGTCACCTGATTGTCGGTGGGCAGGGTCTTGTTGGCCACGCCGTTCCAGTCGGCGGGGTTCTCGCTGTCGTTGCTCAGGCCCGCGCGGGTGGCGGTCAGGATGACGGCCACTTCCTGGTTCTGGCTGTAGATGGCGTAGGTGCCGCCGGGCAGCCAGCCTACGTCGATGGTGCCGGCGCTCATGGCTTCGCCGGTGGCTTCATAGCTTGTGCCGACGGAGATTTCCACTTTGCCGATGTCATAGCCCAGCTTGGCCATTTCAGCCTGCACCAATTCGGGCAGGTTCTTGGTGCCGGTGATGATCACGTCCGCGTCCTTGGAAGGAACGAACTGGAAAGTCAGGGTCTCCATCTTTTTGTTTTCGGCCAGGGCGGCGGTGCAGCCCAGCGCCAGGGCCAGAACCAGAATCAGGGAAACAAGCTTTTTCATGCTTTCTTTCCTCCTTCACGTAATTGCTGTGAATCTTGTCACAAAGCAAAGATAGTATAAACTATATAGAGGAAAAATGTGTTTATAAACTGTTACAATTATATTACTTCTTTGTTTCCCCTTCAAGTGTAACCAATCGAAAACTTCCTTTGGATAATAGAAAAAAGCCGGAAAGCGCGCACGGCTTTCCGGCGGGAAGGGTCAGGAATCAGAACATGAGAGCAAAAGTCTGCTCGATCGCGCCTACGTCGAATTCGATGTCGTATTCATTCAGGGCGTTGGCAGCGCCGGAATAATACTGGTCGAACTGGCCCGCGGTTTCTTCGCTGTATTCCAGCACGGTCACGGCCACGGCTTTCAGGTGAACGATATAGTAGCAATTGTCGTCCTTCACCAGCAGTGTACCGGTCGCGCCTTCCTTGGCCAGGTTCAGGGCGTTCTGGCCCTGAGTCAGCCGCACGAACACCTTGCCGCTCTCATATTTCCATTCGCTGATGGAGCTCAGTCCCACGGAGCCGTCCGGGTTGATGGACATGATCTGGGCGATGCCGGTGCCTTCCTTGGCCTGATAGCCTTCGGCCTTGGCCTCGTCCGCGGAGGAAAGCAGGGAACTCTTGGCCATCAGCACTTCCTCGGCGGCGGCCAGCGCGTCGCCGGAGAGCACGGTCTTGGTGGCGGAAGCGGTGGTGTAGGCATCCACGGTTTCAGCGGCGGCCACACCGCAAAGCAGCATCACTGCGATCAGCAGAGCAAACAGTTTCTTCATGGATGATTCAGCCTCCTTTATGCATTTAGGGTATCTCCTTTTGCTGTAACGCCCGGCGTTTTTCCGTTTGGCAGCCGCTGACGCGGCCAACTGCACCTCGCGCCGATTGTTTTGTTTATTATACTGCATTAAGGAATGATTATAGTGTGTTTCTAAAGTCATAAACACCTGAAAAAAACGAGAAAAGATGTAAAAACCAAAAGGAAATTGAGCAACAGCGTCGAATAATATAAGCGAGGTGGAGAAAATGAAACGAGTCATTCGGCGCTACGAGCTCACAG
>JAFWQM010000067.1 GCA_017509065.1 Clostridia bacterium | reverse complement strand
TGCTTCGGCATGGTGCTGGCCATGACCGCCTCCATGACCCACGGCACCAGCCTGTTCCCGCTGCCGTATTTCTCCCCCAAGCCAGCCCTGGCCTGCATCCACCAGGAGAAGATCACGGCCTTCCACGGCGTGCCCACCATGTTCATCGCCATGCTGGAGCACCCGGATTTCCCGAAAACCGACTTTTCCCACATGCGCACCGGCATCATGGCCGGGTCGCCCTGCCCCATCGCCGTGATGCGGGACGTGGTGGAAAAAATGCACATGACGGAAATTACCATCGTCTACGGCCAGACCGAGGCCAGCCCCGGCTGCACCATGAGTTCCACCGACGACCCGCTGGAAGTTCGCGTCACCACCGTGGGCCGGGCTATGCCGGAGATCGAGTGCAAGATCGTTGACCCTGAAACCGGCGAGGAAGTGCCCGACAACGTGACCGGCGAGTTCGTGGCCCGGGGCTACAACATCATGAAGGGCTACTACAAAATGCCCAAGGCCACTCAGGAGGCCATCGACAAGGACGGCTGGCTGCACACTGGCGACCTGGCCTGCCGCACCCCCGAGGGCAACTACCGCATCACCGGGCGTTTGAAGGACATGATCATCCGCGGCGGCGAGAATATTTACCCCAAGGAGATCGAGGAATTCATCTACACTCATCCGAAGGTCAGCGACGTGCAGGTCATCGGCGTCCCTGACGAGCAGTACGGCGAAGAAATCATGGCCGTGGTCATCCTGAAAGAAGGACAATCCATGACCGCTGACGAATTAAAGGGATTTGTGCGCGACCATATGGCCCGCCACAAGACCCCCCGCTACGTCCAGTTCGTCCAGGAATTCCCCACCAACGCGGCGGGCAAGATCCTCAAATACAAAATGCGCCAGGACGCGGTGGAGCTGCTGAAGCTGCAAAAGGCCAATAGTATCGAGACGGCGTAAATGCTTTACAGCGTGGCATAATCGTGCTATAATCATGACACAGATAACAGGAGGTGTGGAAGATGCCCATGATTATGCCTATCCGGGATTTGAGAAACACGAGCGCAATTTCCGAATTGGCCCATAAAAATCAGGAGCCGATCTTTATCACAAAAAATGGATACAGTGACCTGGTCGTCATGAGCGCGGAGCTGTACGAGCGTTTTGCCCGGATCAACCGGATCGATCAGGCGATCTTTGAAGCGGAAAAAGAAGTGGAGACAGGCGCGGAGCCAATCTCGCTGGACGCCGCGAAAGAAAGCCTGGACAGGAAATACTATGGAACGGTATAAAGTATTCCTATATCCAAAAGCGTATCGGGACATTGATGATATATACGCTTACATCGCGCTGGAAAAGATGGCCCCGGAAAACGCCAGGGGACAGACGGACAGAATATGGAACGCCATCCGCTCGTTGGAAGCCTTCCCCGCTTCCCATCAGGACCGGCTGGAAGGGCGATATGCTGGCCGCGGCTATAAACAGCTTCTGATCGACAATTACGTCGCTAATCTTCAAAATTGACGAGAACAAAAAGACCGTCTATGTAGTAACAGTGCAGTACCAGGGCAGAAATATCTGATTGACACAGTAGAGTTACTCAAGCTGCAAAAGGCGAGCAATACTGATACGGCGTAAAAAACAAATCAGAATGAAGAAATATGGGGGTACATCAGCATGAAACGGTATCTGACGATCCTGACAGCCCTGCTCCTGCTGCTGAGCTTTACCGCTGCGTACGCGGAAGCCGTTCCTGTGGAAACGCCGCTGACGACGAAGCTGACCGCGCATTTCGCCACTGTGGAGGAAGGACAGCAGCTGATGCGCGACCGCACGCTGTTCCACGCGCAGATTGCGGAAAGCACCCTGGGTTTCTTCCTGCAAAGAAAAGGCGGAACGCTGGAGGACTATATTGCGTATTCCGTGGAGCAGGTGATGGCGTTCACTCCGGAGGAAGAGCAGCGGGTAAACGATACGCTGGATTGGCTTTCGGATCAGTTGGAGAAACATGGCCTCAGCCTTCCCGATCCGGGAGAGATCACGTTTGTCAAATCCACCAGCATGGAAGCGCTTGGTTCCGCGGGTTATACCAGCGGTGGAACGATTTTCCTGGGCTGGTTTACCTACACGCCGATGTATTATACGGATGAAATGTTCCGGGAGCTTGTCGTGCATGAGCTGTCCCACTGCCTGTCGCGGCTGTATCCGGAGTATCAGCAGGCGCTGTATTCCCTGATTCATTTCACGGTGCTGGATCAGGATATCGAGGTGCCGGAAGAAATCCTGAATCAGATCATCGCGAATCCCGATGTGGAGCATCACAACAGCTACGCCACCTTCACCATCGGCGGAGAAAAGAAGGACTGCTATCTTGTTTTCCTGACGGACAGCGTGTTTGAGGAACCCGGAGATACTTTCTTTGAGGGTATGTATTCCGGCGTCGTCCCGCTGGACGAAAGCCGGGTTTACCGGGTGGACGAAGTGGACGATTTCTGGGATGTGGTAGGCCGGAACACAAATTATGTGGAAGACCCGGAAGAACTGATGGCGACGAGCCTCGCCTACGCCATTATGCATCTGGACGACGGATACGATAGCTTTCCGAACCCTGAGATTCTGGAAGGAATCGTGGATTATTTGAAAAGCCTGTAAAATAAAAAAACGAATCACAAAGACTGCATAAATCACAGAAAGGAAGCATGAACCATGGAAATCAAAATGAACCTGACCACATCTCCCAAGCAGAAGCCCGACTGGAACAAGCTGGGCTTCGGCAAAATCTTCACGGATCACATGTTCGTGATGGACTGGAACAGCGAAAAGGGCTGGTATGACGCCCGCATCGAGCCTTTCGGCCCGCTGGTGCTGCATCCCGCCGCCACGGTGTTCCACTATGGCGCGGAAATCTTCGAGGGCCTGAAAGCCTACCGCCGCCCGGACGGCGAAGTGCAGTTGTTCCGCCCCTGGGAAAACATCAAGCGCCTGAACAATTCCGCCGAGCGCCTGAGCCTTCCCCAGGTGGACGAAGCCTTCACCCTGGACGCCCTTAAAAAGTTCGTGGCTCTGGAAAAGGACTGGGTGCCCTCCCTGCCCGGCACCAGCCTGTACCTGCGCCCCTTCCTGTTCGGCAATGACGAAACCCTGGGCGTGCACACCATCCACAACGCCAAGTTCCTCATCATCGCCTCTCCCGTCGGCGCGTACTACGCCGAAGGCCTGAACCCCGTCAAGATCATGATCGAAACCGAGGACGTGCGCGCGGTGCGCGGCGGCACGGGCTACACCAAGTGCGGCGGCAACTACGCGGCCTCCATGCGCGCGGGCGACAAGGCCGCTGCCGAGGGCTATTCCCAGGTGCTGTGGCTGGACGGCGTGGAGCGCAAGTACATTGAGGAAGTCGGCGCCATGAACGTCATGTTCCTCATCAACGACACCGTGGTCACCCCCAAGCTTACCGGCTCCATCCTCCCCGGCATCACCCGCAAGAGCTGCATCGAGCTGCTCAAGGAAATGGGCTGGAAGGTGGAAGAACGCCTGCTCTCCGTGGACGAGCTGGAAAAGGCCATGCAGGACGGAACGCTGAAAGAAGCCTGGGGCTGCGGCACCGCGGCGGTCATTTCGCCCATCGGCGAACTGCGCATCAACGGCGTTTCCTTCCAGGTCGCGGACGGCGGCATCGGCAAGCTCTCTCAAAAGCTGTACGATACTCTCACCGACATCCAGTGGGGCAAAGCGCCGGATACCCACCAGTGGACCTGCAAGGTGTAATAAATCAATCCTAATCAAAACCCGCTGTGCCAAATCGACACAGCGGGTTTTGATTCTAACGAATGAAGTGTAATTCACACAGCCGGTAAGAGAGTACAGAGTGCAGATCTATATACTGGTCAAATCTTGGGCTCCAATTATATAAACTATCTCATCTGTACTCTGCACTCTGTACACTGTATTCTCTCAACCAAGCGTATGAATCCAGCAGCGGGAATCAGGCCCTCAGCACGGCGTTGAACTGCTCTTTGCTGATTTTCAGCGCCTTTTCGGTGAGGCTGGTGATTTCCTCGTCGGTCAGGGTGTGGTCGGCGGCGCGGAAGGTGAGGGAGAAGGCCACAGACTTGTTGCCAAGGCCGATCTGCACGCCGCGGAACACGTCGAACATGCGAATGTCCTCCAGCATCTTGCCGCATCCGTGGCGCAGGGCGTCCATGAGCGGCCCTACCTGCTGGCTTTCCTTCATCACCAGCGCCAGATCGCGGGTCACGGCGGGGAAGCGGGCAATGGCTTTCACTTCGCCCATGGGCTGGGTCTTGCTAAAGAACAGCGGCAGGTTGACCACAGCGACATACACCCGGCCGGACAGGTCGTACTTTTCGGCGGTATCGGGATGCATTTCACCCAGCACGGCCAGGCAGTCTTCCCCGGTCATGATGGCCGCGCGGCGGCCGGGATGCAGGTAAGTCGCGTCGGTGGAAGCGATGGTGTAGCTGATGCCCGCCTGCTTGCAGAGCGCTTCAATCACACCGCGCAGAGCGTAGAAGTCCGCCTTGCCTCCGTACATGCCCAGGGCCAGCTCGTGGGTCTCGGTGGGCAGGCCGTCGGCGGTTTTGTTCTGGGCGTCGTAGATGGTGCCCAGTTCATAGAGCTTCCCGCTCTCGTTGCCGTTCTTGATGTTGGTCGCCAGGGTTTTGAGCAATCCCGGCAGCACGGTCGTGCGCATGCAGGAGGTGTCCTCGCCCAGGGGATTGCGGATCATCAAGGGCTGATTGCGCGGGTCGCTTTCCGGCAGGCCCAGGGCCGCGATGGTCTTGGGAGAGATGAAGGAAAAAGTCATGCTCTCGTAGAAGCCCATGCCGGTCAGCTGGCTGCGGATGACGGCTTCCCGCCGCCCGGTGTCGTTCAGGCCGCCCATGGGGGTCTCGCCGCGCAGGTGCGTGATAGGAATGCGGTCATAGCCCGCGTAGCGCAGCACTTCCTCGCAGATGTCCGCTTCCTGCTCCATATCCTGGCGGAACGCGGGCGCGGTGACCACCATTTCGTCGCCGTTCCGGGAGACTTTGAACAGCAGCTTTTTGAGGATGTCTTCCATTTCCTCGGGCGCGATATCCACACCCGCACGCCGCGCCATGCGCGCGCAGGACACGGTGAGGGTCACGGGCTGCAGGGGCTTGGGATAAATGTCGATCACGCCGCTCACCACGTCGCCCGCGTCCAGCTCGTTCACCATCTGGCAGGCCCGGTTGAGGGCGTCCATCACGGTGGCGGGAGACACGCCGCGCTCAAACCGTCCGCTGGATTCCGTACGGATACCCAGGGAACGGGCGGTCACGCGGACGCAGGCCCGGTCAAAGGAGGCGCACTCGAACAGCACGTCTTTGGTGCCCTCGGTGATTTCGCTTTCCTCGCCGCCCATGATGCCGGCCAGGCCGGTGGGGCCCAGCTCGTCGCAGATCATGAGCTCGGTGCCGTTCAGGGCGTATTCCTTGCCGTCCAGGGTGGTCAGCTTTTCGCCCTGGGCCGCCTTGCGCACGATGATGTGATTGCCCCGCACCTTGCTCAGGTCAAAGGCGTGCATGGGATGGCCGGTTTCCAGCATGATGAAGTTGGTGATGTCCACGATGTTGTTGATAGAGCGCATCCCGGCGGCATACAGATACTGCCGCAGCCAGTAGGGGCTTTCACCCACGCGCACGTTTTTGATCACCTTCGCGGCGTACCGGGGACAGAGCTCGCTTTCCAGCACGTCCACCTTGGCGTAGTCGTGAATGTCGCCGCCCGCTTCCTGCACTTTGATTTCAGGCAGCTTGAGTTCCGTGCCCATGGCCACGGCGGTTTCCCGCGCCACGCCCCAGACGCACAGGCAGTCCGGACGGTTGGCCAGGATTTCAAAGTCGATCACGGTATCGTCCAGGCCGAAGATGGGCTTCACATCCGCGCCGACAGGATAGTCCTCGCGGAAGATCAGCAGGCCTGCTGTACCCACGGAGGGATACAGTTCCACCGGCACGCCGATTTCCGGGCCGGAGCAGAGCATGCCGCAGCTTTCCACGCCGCGCATTTTGCCCTTGTGGATCGTCACGCCGCCGGGCAGCTTCGCCCCGATCTTGGCCACGGGCACCAGAATGCCTTCCTTCACGTTCGGCGCGCCGCAGACGATCTGCAGCGGTTCGCCCTCGCCCACGTCCACGGTGCAGACGTGGAGATGGTCGCTGTTTTCATGGTCGCGGCAGGTGAGCACCCTGCCGACTACCACGCCCTCCAGTTCGGGCGCGATGGGTTCCGTGCCCTCCACGCCGGTACCGGTCATCACCATGCGGCTTTCATATTCCGCGGGGGTCACGGGAATATCCGCGTATTGCTTTAACCATTTCATGGATACTTTCATAATGTATGTCCTCCCTCCTGAATGCAGGGTCTGTTCATCAAATGAATCGTCCTCTCCCCAAAAGCCTTCCCCTTGAGGGGAAGGTGTCAGGCAAAGCCTGACGGATGAGGTGTTCCTATGCAAACCTTATGTCAGCAAATCACCTCATCAGTCACCTGCGGTGACAGCTTCCCCTCAAGGGGAAGCCTTTTGGCGGGTCTCCCGTCAGCAAACCGCTTTCTCAGCGGAACTGTTTGAGGAACCGCAGGTCGCCTTCGTACAGCAGCCGCATATCTTTAATGCCGTAGCGCAGCATGGTGATGCGCTCCACGCCGATGCCGAACGCGAAGCCGGAATAGACCGTACTGTCGATGCCGCACATTTCCAGCACCTTGGGGTTCACCATGCCGCAGCCCAGCACTTCGATCCAGCCGGTGCCCTTGCAGACGCGGCAGCCCTTGCCGTGGCAGTTGAAGCAGGTCAGGTCCACTTCCGCGCTGGGTTCGGTGAAGGGGAAGAAGGAGGGCCGGAAGCGCACTTCGATGTCCTGGCCGTACAGCCGCTTGGCGAAGGCGTCCAGGGTGCCCTTCAAATCCGCCATGGTCACGTCCTTGTCGATCACCAGGCCCTCGATCTGATGGAACACGGGGCTGTGGGTGGCGTCCACCTCGTCCGCGCGGAACACCCGGCCGGGGCACACGATGCGGATGGGGGGCTTCTGGCTCAGCATGGTGCGGGCCTGTACCGGGCTGGTCTGGGAGCGGAGCACCACGTTGTCGTCGATATAGAAGGTGTCCTGGGCGTCCCGGGCGGGATGGTTCTTGGGCACGTTCAGCAGTTCAAAGTTATACAAATCCAGTTCCACTTCGGGGCCTTCCACCACGGAAAAGCCCATGGAAGTGAAGCAGTCCAGCACCTCGTTCAGCACCAGGTTCATGGGATGCTCCGCGCCGATTTCGGGCACTTCCCGGGGCTCGGTCACGTCGATGGCCTCGGCGGCCAGGCGGAGTTCTTTTTCTTTCTGCGCCAGCTCCTGCTGCTTTTCATCCAGCAGGGCGGTCAGCTTTTCGCGGGCTTCGTTGATCATCTGGCCCATCTTCGGGCGCTCTTCGGGGCTCAAAGACCCCATGCCGCGAAGCAGAGCGGTTAAACTGCCCTTCTTGCCCAGCACCTTCACCCGCAGGGCTTCCAGCGCCGATACCGCCTCGGCCCCGTCCAGTTCCTTTCTCAGTTCCTCGCCGATCTGCGCAAGGTTTTCCCGGATATCCATTCGCATCTTCCTCCTGTAATCAAAAACGCCCCTTGACAGAACTCTGCCATGGGGCGTGATAGGCGCACGCGGTACCACCCAATTTCAGCGGCAGCATAGAAACATGCTTCCCGCTCTCGTTTTCCTTAACGCGGATGTACGGCAGCGCCTACTTGAATTTCAGCTCTGCGGCTCCGGAGCGAATGTTCCCCGCGCGTTCCGGGCGGCTTCCAGCCCATGGCCAGCCCTCTCTTGCCTCGCGCGCTATGATGGGGAAGTTGTTCTCCTTCACAGCCGATAGGCGCATTATATCACGGGATGGGGAAATGGTCAAGCGGTGAATTTGCAACGAAATAAAAGCAGCATGTCATCCGTAAGCGGCGTGATTTCCCCCTTGTCCATCCGGTGTATGTTTCCGATTTTCCAAATGGCGTCGGCTTTGATAAAGATTGCGCTTTCGTCCTCCATGACGATGACCGGACGGACCATGGAGATTTCCTTCAAAACCGGAATAAACCATGCATCGTCGGCATAGTGCCCCTTCGTGGTGATGTCCGTAAGGCCGATCCCTTCGTACAGCGCCTTCGACTCCCAGACATCAGCCACCTGCCTGCCCATGTTCATCGTGCCCGCGCTGACGCCAAGGATCACAGCATGACTGGCCCGAAGCTCCGGAACAAGCCCGAGGTCACGGATCAGAGCCATCTGCCAGGTCACTTCTCCGCCCATCAGGAAGACGCAATCCGCTTCCCGGACAAGCCGCACCGCGTCGGCGGCGCTCGTCCTCCGATCAATCACACAATGCCGGGCAAATCCCATGCCCCGCTCCGCGAACAATTCGTGCATCCCGTCGCTGTCGTCGTCGTTCTGCGCGTACTCCTCCGGCAAAGCGCTGATAAAAACCAAGCTTTCCCGCTTATGCAAATTTTCCCGAAGGACCTGCGCGATTTCATCGGTAAAGTGACGTGTCGGAAAGCCGCTGAACAGACCCAACAAACTTGCGTTCATGATCATTCTCCGTTTAGTTTTTTCTTTTATAGACCGTTCCTTCTTCCGACCACTGCGGAATAATCTGCTGCCCGCAAAGCAGGAAGGAATCCTCCGTAAAAAAGACCAGCGTTTCCGGTAAGCCTTCCATAAAGAATTCTGTCTGTGATTTGGGAGAAAGCTTTCGGCGTCCCCCTTCCGGGTCCGTCAGGATACCGTCCTCGATGGAGAAGGAGGCGCCGAGCGCGGCGTTTACATACGTCCCGTCCTTTGCCTTGTACGGCGGCGGCTCCTTGCGCGCTATGCCGACGAATCGGAGCATTTCTTCTTCATAGAGCCGCCAGTTCTGCGCCGTGATCTCAATTTTGATTTTATCGCATTCCGCTTCGTCGTAAAGCCTTGACGCGCAGTCAGCGTAATCCTTCAGGAAATCGAAAAACGCGGTCACGTTCTGCTGCTTGTTCCGATAGTAAGGCTGCTCTTTGTCCCGCTCCCAGGTGGATTCCAAATCCTTGATACCGCGCTGCCGTTCAATAAATGCAATGGCATCTTCCGTGTTTTCACGATACAGATAAATCAGGGCGGGATGCAGAGGCTTAAGCATCTTCATGACGCGTTGTACAAATCCTGCCAGCCTCGGGTATCCCGCCCCGTTCAGCAGATACGTAAAGATTTGATACTGGAAAACGCTGCTGTCCAGGATGTAAACCGTGTCGTTCTTCAGCGCGGCGCTCACGAAGGCTTCCCATTTTTCAAGCGCAGCCGGTTCATAGCGCTCCAGCGGGAAATCCATTGCATCGTATTGCAAAAGCTCCTGATACCAGGCTGCTTTTTCCTGGCCAGGCATTCTTCTTATCGCACTCAGATAATCGATCCCCACGGTGGTCGTTCTGATTTCTGCAATCCCGTTCAGCATTTCAGCAGCATCCGGGTGTTTTTCCAGAAAGAGGCGGTATTCCTCTTTCGTCAGGCAGGACTCCGAAAAGAACAGCGTGGGATGCGGCTGTGAAACTTCATGGAGCCAGCGGACATCCCGGCCGTTCCTCGCCATTTGTTCAAAAAGCCTGTACGAATTCGTGGTCTTTCCCGTTCCCGGAAGGCCTTCCAGCATCATCAGTCTGTTCATACGTGTTTACTCTTTTGCCATATAGGCGTAAAGCGTCACCCATTTGTTCTCTTCCCCGACGTTTCCCGCCTTGAACGCCGGGACGCTTTTGGACGCCGTCAGGACGTATCTTCCGTTTTCCAGCCTGTGCTGATCCAATACTTTGTATCCGGCCTGCATCGCTTCTGACTCTGGCGCGCATCCCAGCGCCCGCAGGGCGTAAACGATCTGATGCGCGCCGATCTTGATGGGGTCAGGCGGGTAGAACGTGCTCAGCATTACATCCACCATGGGCGTTTTCAAATCGTCCGTCCGGTAGAAAACGTTTCGTTTCGTGAAATAGTGCACCAGCGCTTCTTCGCATGCCGGCTTGTATCCCTGCAAATGCAGTTCTGCTACCAGCAGCAGATACTCCACCGTCAGCCGCGCGCAGCTCTTATGGGGCTTCCGCGGATCGTTGATCTTTTTGTTTGTGCTGATGCAGCCAAATCCGCCGTCTTCTTTGATCAGGCCAAGAACAGTGTCAATTTCATTTTTCACGATCTCTTCCTGAGCGTAGCCCAGCTTGACCAGGTTTCTGAGCAACAGCGGTTCGCCGCACAGCATCTTGAACCCTGTGCTTTCGATCAGCGCGAACACCTCGCCGTCGATATCCTTTCCGATATCGGCCCGCGTCAGCCCCCATTCGGCAAAGGCCAGGATAGCGTCATACTTCGCCCAGGGCTTGTCGGTCCTGAGCTTTTTCAGCCCGCGTTCGTAGACCTTGCTTTGCAGCAGCGCTTCTTTGCAGGCAGTGATTTTTTTATCGCTTTCCGGCAGCTTTTCATATTCCTTCAGCGTTCTGAGCCTTACCTCCGGAGCGCTTTCTTCCAGCAGCCATTCCAGTATGGAACGATCCATCTTTCTCCTCCTCCCGGTTCATGCGGATTACAGTTTTTTACATGTAACACCGTTGATCGTCAGGCAGTCTTCTCCAAAGACGATCCTGGCTGCGCCGCCCTTCCGGCCGAAAGTCTTATCCCCGATGGGATAGAGCTTGCTGGTATAGCCGCCGTCCTCGTTTGCAATCTTCGCGTACAGGTCTCCATCCTCCATAAAGACTTCTTCCAGGCGGAAATCCTCTATCAGCTGCTCGTATTTGCCGCAGTAAGCCTCCCAGCCCGTCCTGTCCGCGTCCTCTGCCAAATCTTCCTCAACGGTCTGGAACAGCTCCAGCGTGAGCGAAGAATTCTTTTCGGCAAGCGCTTCCGTCGTTTTGTTGATCATGCTTGCCACGCATAGGTCTTCCCGCAGAGAGAAATACCACTCTGTCAGGAAGCCTTCGTTCCAGCCTCCGTGACAGCCGATGTCTCCCCTGAGGTTGTATACGCAAAGCCCGTAATTATCCATCACCGGCGTCAGCATCCGCCGCGCTGTCTCTTTTTTGAGCAGGCCGCCTTCGCGGTAGCTTTTCGAGAGCGCGAGCCCGATCTTGACTAGCTCCGTCGGCGTCGTCCAAAGGCCTGCGGCCGCGTGTTCGGGATAATAGTGATAGCCATGGGCGGGGTCTTCTTTCTCTCCGAGCCTGCCGCCGAACGCAGCGTTTGAAATCCTGTCCTCATCCAAGGGGTGGAAATAGCCGGTATGGGTCAGCCCCAGGGGTTCGGCAACTTCCTTCTGGAAGGCGTCCCGCAGCGTCGTGCCCGTGATCCGCGTGAAAGTCAGCTCGGCCAGGGTGATGCCGCCGCCGGAATACATGCACTGTTTTCCGTAGGGACGAATTCTGCGGAGCTTGGGCGTATTGCCTTTTCCGTTCAGCACGTCCTCCAGCGCGAGCGGTTCATGATTCGCCCGGTAGCCCGGGAAGCCGTGCACATTGAAGCCTGCCGTGTGCGAAAGCAGCACGGGAAAGGTCATGGGGATTTTGGCGTATTCCGGGATGACCCCTGAAATGTCCGCGTCCAGGTCAATGAGCCCCTTATCCACGTACCGAAGGAGTGTCAGCGCGAATATGGGCTTGCTGACCGATCCCGCCTGGAACAGCATATCCGGCTTGACCGGGAAATCCTGACCGAAGCGTCCGCTGCCGGAGCAATAGGTCGTCGTGTCCTCTCCGTCGGAAACAGCGATGCTCACGCCATAACCCCGCTTTCCTTTGATTCCCAGAAGCTGATCCACTTGAATGCCATTCAGTGTTTTGATCGTTTTATTCGGGCCTTCCAGCATCCGCATCAGAACGGCTTCATCGTCGCTGATGACGCCGTTCTCCCGGAAGCCGGCCTTGTGATAGATGTGCAGACCCACTTCGTTCTCCGGCTCGGTGGACAGGTAAAGCCTGTCGGCGCCGTTCTTTTTGAAATACCGGATGATCTCCCGAAGGGCGGCCTGACCGTAGCCCTTGCCCTGCTCGTTTTTATCGATCATGAAGCGCCAGAGCCAGTACCGGTCCTCCGGCTCCTCCTCTGGGGCGAAGGCGAACATGCAAAAGCCTACCAGCCTGCCGTCCGCGCAGATCCCAAACGGCCGCGCGACACCCGGCTGCTCCGCGTTGGCCTCGTCAGCCTGCCTGAGCGAAACATCGTTCGGGGCGACGAAGGGCTGATCGTCGCGCACGGAAAGGGCCAGAACAGCGGCTTTGTTTTCGTCATTGATAGGCACCAATCTGATTTTCATATGTTTTTCTCCCTAAAATGTGTTTTTCTCATTGTCGTATCTTTTTCCGTCGGCTGACGGAAAGCAAAATAATACCGCAGCGAAGCAGCTCCCGTCTGTGGCTGCATCCTGCGGTTCCCACTGTCAGAAGTTACTTTTATCGGCGCACTAAACAAGAGGGATATTCCCCCCCTCTACGCTCCGCGCCTGTATTCAGTTAGACGGCAACAGCCTCTCCGTTGATCATTGGTTTATGCTCCTTTCCTGAATTCCATTGCTATTATACAGGATAATGAATCAGAAATCAATAGTTGAATCAGATTTCTTACAGGAAGTGAAGCGCAAAATGGCAATAGGGGATATGTATACAAAGCCATGAAACAGGCGTGCATTCGGGTGCGCTTTTTTGCGTTTACAGGGTAGAAATCTGCATGAAAACATGCTATACAAATGCAGTCATATTTTGTTATCTGGCAGCGTCTATCAGATTGGATCTGCTCATAAGGAAATATCAATATAGTGGTTGGTTTCAGGAACGTGGACGTAGGGAAGCGAAAGGATCAACAGGAAAGCAACGAGAACGACCATTGCATTGCGTAATTTGTTTTCCGAGCCATTCAGCCGAACGATATTCCCTCTGCAAACGAAGGAGAATCGCCATGAAAACACTGAAGAGAAAACAACAGATTCAGATCAGCTTATGCCGTTCTTCTCGGGGAATATCCATGATAGCCATGTTCATCGTGACTACGCTGGAGCTCTTTATGCTTGGTTACTCAGTGGCCAATTCCGAATTATACGGAGACCTTATCTGGAAATACCGCGGTTTCTATCTGTTTCTGCTGGCTGTGGCTGTGATCTATATGATCGTGAGCCTCTATGCCAAATAGGACATAGAACACAGATTTGCATTGCTGAATACCGCGAACCCGCTGTGCGCCGTGCTGTTTTACGCATGGTCGCTGGCCGTCACCTATTCGGATTTCAAGGCTTGCATCCCAATAGGCGAAATCGCTTTGTTGGTAAAACTGAGCAATCTTCGCCGCCGGGCCAGAAGTACAACGTCATGAGTTTGTCTGTCTCTCTCAAGCAGAAGCGGGAACCTATTTTGCTTTCCAAGTCAACTAACTTCCGCTAATACGGGTCCAGGGGCCTTAGGCCCCTGGTTGGGGACGAACCGCCGATGACCGCCTGTGGCGGAAATCTCATCGGCGGTGAGATCAGCCGAAACAAGCAATGTCCGCTGTGCGGATTTGCGCCGATTGAGGCAGCGGAACTGGGGCAAACAGCCCCATCGCAACCTCCCGTAACTGGCCTCGATACCTGAATGGAAACACTTTTGCACTTCAAGATTGAATTATTTTCTAAAAACCAGTGGAATTTGCGTCCGCGCCATGATATAATACGCAAGGGACGGAAGAAATGCACCGGAAAGGGAATGCGCGCCGGGTGCCGCTGCTTCCGATTTAGCGGAAGAACGGAGGGAAATGGCCGTGGCCCAGGGAGCGCAGTGGAAAGTCATCCATATGGCGCACAGTGAGAAAAACGCCAGGGAGATTCTTTCACTATTGGAACGGGAAGGTGTTCTCGCCCGCGCCAAGCAGGTATATAAAACCGTTTCTTCGGATGAAAACTATTATGAAATTATGGTGCTTGGCGCTGAGGCGATCGAGGCGCAGCAGCTTCTGATCGAGAATAACCTGCTGATTTGAGCGCGGATAATATACAGCCGCACACCGAAAAACATCCGGAATCATTTCGTCCCTTTCTCCATGCGGGAAAGGGCTTTTTGATGGAAAGACTGAAAACGAAAGAAAAGGAAACGGATACGATGAAGATTGCCGATCTGCATATTCATTCCAAGTATTCCCGCGCGACCAGCAGCGAAGGGGACGCGCCGCATCTGGATTTATGGGCGCGGTACAAGGGCATTGGCCTGGTGGGCACCGGAGATTTTACCCACCCCAAATGGCGGGAAGAACTGCGCGAAACGCTGACCGAGGACGGCGAAGGGATGTATCGGCTCAGGGACGAATACGCTCTGCCTTGCGATGTGCCAAACGCTGAGACGCCGCGCTTTGTCGTGACCGGGGAAATCAGCACGATCTATAAACGGGACGGCAAGACCAGGAAGGTGCATCACGTGATCATCCTGCCGAGCCTGGAAGCGGCGGAAAACCTGTCCCACCGCCTGGAAGCTGTTGGCAACCTGCACAGCGATGGGCGGCCTATCCTGGGGCTGGACAGCCGCGACCTGCTGGAAATCGCGCTGGAAAGCTGCCCGGAGGCCATCTATATCCCCGCGCATATCTGGACGCCACACTTTTCCCTGTTCGGCGCTTTTTCCGGGTTCGACACCATTGAGGAATGCTACGGGGATCTTACGCCCTACATCCACGCGCTTGAAACGGGCCTGTCTTCCGATCCGCCCATGAACCGGCTGCTTTCTTCCCTGGACGGGCATTTGCTGGTTTCCAATTCCGACGCCCATTCGCCGCAGAAGCTGGGCCGGGAGGCAAACCTTTTATCCTGTGAATTCAGTTATCCCGCGCTGAAAAAAGCCCTGGAAACGGGCGAAGGCTTTGAAGGGACCATTGAGTTTTTCCCAGAGGAAGGCAAGTATCACCTGGACGGCCACCGCGCGTGCCAGTGCTGTCTGACGCCTGAGGAAACGGCAATATACGGCGGGCGCTGTCCGGTCTGCGGCAAAAAAATCACCATCGGCGTGCTGAACCGGGTGGAAGCCCTGGCGGACAGAACCGCTCCCGGCCTGATGGAAAAGCCCTTCGAGAGCCTGATCCCCCTGCCGGAGCTGGCCGGCGAGGCGCTCGGCGTTTCCGCGTCCAGCAAAAAAGCCCAGACATTGTATTTTGATCTGCTGCATAAGCTGGGGCCGGAGTTTTCCATCCTGCGCGACAGAACCCCGGATGAGATCGAAAGCGCCGGAGGCTTTCTGATGAGTGAAGCCATCCGTAGGCTGCGCGCCGGAAAGGTGATCCGTCATGGGGGATACGACGGGGAGTACGGCGTGATTCAGGTCTTCCGGCCCGGTGAAAGGGAAACGCTGCTGGGCCAGACCTCTATGCTGAATCCAACCGACCTCCCGGCGGTGAAAAAAAGAGCCGCTCATAAAGAAGCGGAAAAGAAAGCGGAAGAGCCTGGCGGGGCGGAGAAGGCGTTTCTTCCCAACCCCGAACAGGAAGAGGCCATTCATGCAGAAGAAGAAACCGTGATGGTGATTGCCGGACCCGGCACGGGGAAGACGGGCACGCTGGTGAACCGCATCGCCTGGCTGATGGAGGAAAAAGGCGTGTCCGCCAGGGAAATCACCGCCGTCACCTTCACCCGTCAGGCGGCCAAAGAAATGACGGAGCGACTGGAAAAACGGCTCGGAAAGAAAGCCTGCCGGGGACTGACCATCGGCACCTTTCATCTCATCTGTTTATTGCTCCTTGAGGAAAAGCCCCTCGTTTCCCGTGACACTGCCCGCGGGATCATGGCTGAAATCCTGAAAGACAGAAAGGAAACGCTTTCGCCGGCCAAAGCGCTTGAACTAATTTCCTCCCTGAAAAACGGGCTGGATGTTCCCGGATTGCCCGCCGGCCTCGCGGAACAGTATCAGGAACGGCTGAAAGAAAAAGGCCTGCGAGACCTGGACGACGTGCTTGCGGAAGCGTTGGATACGCCCGTTCAGGACAAGAAAATGTTTCATTACTTGCTGGTAGACGAATACCAGGACATCAACCCCGCACAGCAGGCGCTGGTGCGTCATTGGAGCGAAAACAGCCGCTTGTTTGTGATTGGCGACCCCGACCAGTCCATTTACGGCTTTCGCGGAGCGAGCGCTTCCTGCTTTGATGCGCTGAAAACGATCCGTCCCGGCGCAAAATGTATCCGTCTTAAACAGAATTATCGTTCCACGCCCGAAATCCTCTCCTGCGCTATGGAAGCCATCAGCCATAACCCCGGCGGCAAACGGGAACTGCAGGCGGTTATGCCTCACGGTGCCTCTGTCCGCCTGGTGCTGGCCCCGGACGAGCGGGTAGAATACATCTGGATCGCGAAAGAAATCGCGCGGATGGCGGGCGGCCTGGGCATGACGGAAGCGCGGGAAGGGGAGAGGGCGCAGTTTGCCTTCTCTGAAATTGCCGTGCTCTGCCGCACCCACCGGCAGCTGGAACAAATGGAAGCGTGCCTCAATCACGACAGCATTCCCTGTGTGGTATCTGGCCGCGGTGCGTTCCTGGAAGCGGATAAAGTGCAGGCGCTGCTGGGCTTTTTTGCCGCGCTGCTGGAGCCGGAAGATGAAGCCGGACTGACGCTCGCGCTGAAAGCGCTTTGGCATTGCCCGGATGGGCTGATTCAGCGCGCCTGCGCAGCCATGTCTTTGATTAAGGAACAATCAAAGGACGCATTTGAAGAAGCGCTTTCGCCCTTCGAAGCGCTTTCGTCTTTTGTTGATGCGGTGAAAGCTTTCCTTCCCATTGCAGCCAAGGAAAAGCCCCGTGCCCTGCTGGATGATCTTGCAAAAAGAACGGGAATCGGAGGAAAGGAAATCGACCAGCTGCTGAACACCGCCGTGTTCTTCGACACCTTTCCCGATTTTCTCAGGGTTCTTCGCATGGGCGAAGAAGGGGATGTACGGCGTCTCAGCGGCGGCAAGGCGTCCGGAGCCGTGCGGCTGATGACGCTGCACGCCGCAAAAGGCCTGGAGTTTCCCGCCGTGTTTCTGGCGGGGCTGGAGGAAGACCAGCTTCCTTTGACGCGCCGGAATGAAGAAACTGACACCGCGGAAGAGCGTCGGCTCTTCTTTGTCGGCATGACGAGAGCAAAAGCTTCCCTGACATTGGTGTGCGGCGGGAAGCAATCGCCGTTCCTAAGCGAGCTGCCCGAAGGGATTGAGACTGTTCCCGTAAAAAACCAGTCCGCTGTCAAGGCGAAACAGATCAGCTTTCTTATCTGATGTTCAGGACGCGCTCTGGATGATCCCTGCTGACCAGCAGTCAAGCTGCAGCCGGTCAATTTGCGCGGCCAAAGCCGGAACGCGCAGCAGGTCTTTCTGCTCAAACGCCTGCGCCAGCGCCTGACGGAGAATAATCAACTGGGAGTAAACGGCGGGATGATACACATTGGACATAATGATCAGCCTCCTTTTGCTGAAACATGGTGATTTCTGTTTCCTGCAAACAGCATATACCGTCGAAAACGTATATTCAAGAGAAAAAAATGTCGAATGATTCCGAAAACACTATATTTCGTTCGACACAAACGGACAGCCACAACATATAGAGGTGAATATATTTCAAAAATATTTCAAAATAATCAACAAATATAAAAAATATATGTAGAAAAGATGAATCACCTTTTCTTTTGTCCTTTTCCCTGAAAGTGTTTTTTTATTGTTCTTATGCTCTACTGGTCTTGCGTAAAATCGGCAAACGTGATATGATGCGTTCACGGTCAAAAAATGCCCGGCGGGCAAAATTTGACCCAGTAATATGATAAAGGATGAGCGCGTGGGCGAAGCCGCCGCGCGTCCCGCCGCTTCCAAAGGAGAAAGCGGCAGGCATCCAGACTGAAAGGTGGATTTATACAATGGATCGCGTTTACAACTTTTCTCCCGGCCCCTCTGCGCTGCCCCTCCCGGTACTGGAAAAGGTCAAGGCCGCTCTGCCGGTTTACAGCGAAACGGGCATGAGCGTGATGGAAATGAGCCATCGCTCTCCCATGTACCAGGCGATTATCGACGACGCGGAAGCCCGTATCCGCGCGCTGATGCACATTCCGGACACCTATTCCGTGCTGTTCCTGCACGGCGGCGCGACGATGCAGTTCGCTTCCGTACCCTTGAATCTGGGCGTGAAGGGAGAGGCTGATTATATCGACAGCGGCAATTTCGCCCATGGTGCTGCTGGTGAAGCGGCTAAATATCTGAAGGTGAACGTGGTTGCTTCTTCTCGTGAAGATAATTATGTGTACATCCCCGAATGGGAAGGCAAACTGAATCCCGACGCGGATTACCTGCACATTACCACCAACAACACTATTTACGGCACTCACTACACCAAGCTGCCCGAAGGCAAAGCGCCACTCGTGGCCGACATGAGCAGCAACATCCTGGGCGAAGTCTACGACATCACCAAGTTCGGCGTGGTGTATGCCGGCGCGCAGAAGAACATCGGCCCCGCCGGTCTGTGCGTGCTCATCGCGCGGAAGGACCTGCTGGGCCACGCTTCTCCGCTGTGCCCCAAAATCCTGAACTGGACCACTCAAACCGATAACGGCAGCATGCTGAACACCCCGAACACCTTCGCCATTTACGTAGCCGGACTTTGCATGGAATGGCTGCAAGCCCAGGGCGGCGTGGAAGGCATCGAGAAGGTCAACAAGGAAAAGGCCGCGCTGCTGTACGATTACCTGGACAACAGCGCCCTCTTCAACGCCACCGCGCAGAAGGAATTCCGCTCCATCATGAACGTCACCTTCGTCACCGGCGACAAGGACAAGGACGCCGCGTTCGTCAAGTTCGCCGCCTCCCGTGGCCTGGTGAACCTGAAGGGTCACCGCAGCGTCGGCGGTATGCGCGCAAGCATCTACAACGCCATGCCCATGGAAGGCGTCAAGGCGCTGGTGGAAACCCTGAAAGCGTTTGAAATGAATGCATGACATTCCCGCATAACATGAAAGGGGAATGATCGTGAATCTGACGTATCGGTACAATTTAGGCTATTCTGTTCCCGGTTTCCGTTTCTTGTACGGCGGCTCAATTATCCTTGCGCTGTTGATGATTATTGCCATGTGGCGCATTTTCACTAAGGCAGGCGAAAAGGGCTGGAAATGCCTGATTCCCATCTATAATGCCTACATTCTCTGGCGCATCGGATGGAACACGGGAAAATTCTGGTCGGTTTTTGCAGGCTCTCTCATCGTTTCAGTGGCTTTGACGATTCTCTCGGCAATGGGAAGAATCGGAGGCATATTGGCGATGGTGGCAGCCATCGGCTGGAGCATCTATGTAATTTACTGCACATTTAAAATGGCAATCACCATGGCCCATCGGTTCAATAAGTCCACTGCGTTCGGGGTGCTGGGACTGGTGTTTTTCTCCGTCATCGGATATCCCGTTCTGGCCTTTGGCAGCGCGGACTACGACGAAGCACGGGACATGGGCTGACAGCATCCCAACCCGGATAAACCGGAGGAGTTTTCTGGGGGAAACAGCTCTTTGACGGTCAAAGAGCTGTTTCCCCCAGACCCCCTTCCGAGAAAGCCATAAAGGTTTTCGGCCCTTTTGCCTTTTTGCGAATACTTTTGCTTATAAGAACCCAACAAATCAATTCAGGAGGATCGACTTGTGTATAAGATTCAAACTTTGAACAGCATTTCGCCCATTATCCATGAAGTCCTTTCCGCAGGGCAGTATACCGTGTCTGCCGAGGAACCTACCCCGGACGCCATCCTGGTGCGCAGCGCCGCCATGCATGACATGGAACTGCCCGAATCTCTGCTGGCGATTGCAAGAGCAGGCGCGGGCGTGAATAACATTCCCATTCCGAAGTGCTCCGAGCAGGGCATCGTGGTGTTCAACACCCCCGGTGCGAATGCCAATGCCGTGGCCGAGCTGGTCATTGCCGGCCTGCTCCTGGCATCCCGTGATATCGCGGGCGGCATTGCCTGCGTGAAGGAAAACAAGGATGCCGAAGGCCTGGAAAAGCTGATGGAGAAGAAAAAGAGCCAGTTTGTCGGCCCCGAGCTTCGCGGCAAAAAGCTTGCGGTCGTCGGCCTTGGCGCCATCGGCGCCTTGGTTGCCAACGCCGCCGCTCAGGGCATGGGCATGGACGTCATTGGCTACGACCCCTATATTTCCGTTGAGCACGCCTGGGCGCTTTCCCGCGCTATTCGCCATGCCAATACCATGGAAGACGCCGTAAAGGATGCGGACTACATCACCTTCCATATCCCGCTCATGGACAGCACCCGCGGCACGATCAACAAGACTTTTATCAACAGCCTGAAAAAAGGCGTGCGCATCCTGAACTTCTCCCGCGGCGAGCTGGCCGTGCCGGAGGACGTGAAGGAAGCTATTGCGGAAGAACAGCTGGCCGCTTATGTGACCGACTTTGCCTGCAACGCGCTGGCGGATACGCCGCATGTGGTTTGCCTGCCGCACCTTGGCGCGTCCACGCCGGAAAGCGAAGAGCGCTGCGCTGAAATGGCCGCCAGAGAAATTCGTGACTACCTGGAAAAGGGCATCATCCATAACAGTGTGAACATGCCGGAGATTCAGCTGGGCATTCCTGAGGGCACCCGTATCCTGGCGATTCATAAGAATGTGCCCGGTATCGTCAGCAACATATCCACCCTGATCTCCGGTCGGGGCATCAACATCCAGAACATGCTCAACAAGAGCCGGGGCGATATGGCCGTCTCTGTCCTGGAACTGACCCAGCAGCCCGACGACACCCTCATCGCCGCCCTGAGCAAGCTGAACAACGTGGTGCGGGTTCGCGTGATTTAAAAAGCTTGACATTGAAAGTCCAAGAGCATATAATTCTATATGTCAAATTTCAAAGCGCCGCGGCTTAAAACTCGCGGCGCTTTTTCTAAAATCCGGTCACAGAGGAAGAACGGAGGCCAGCATGAATTTACAGGAAACCTTCGGAAGCCTGGTGTTCAACGACGCGGTGATGCGTCAGCGCCTGCCAAAGGAAACCTACCGCGCCCTGCACCGCACTATCGCGGAGGGAAAAAGCCTGAATCTGGAAGTCGCCAGCGTGGTGGCGAACACCATGAAGGATTGGGCAATCGAAAAAGGTGCGACACATTATACCCACTGGTTCCAGCCCATGACGGGCATCACCGCCGAAAAGCACGATTCCTTCCTGTCGCCCATCGACGGCGGCGGAGCCATCATGGAATTCAGCGGCAAGGAACTGGTGCGGGGTGAGCCGGACGCCTCCTCCTTCCCCTCGGGCGGTCTGCGGGCGACCTTTGAAGCCCGCGGCTATACCGCCTGGGACCCCACCAGCTACGCCTTTATCAAGGACGGTACGCTTTGTATTCCTACGGCGTTTTGCAGCTACGGCGGCCACGCGCTGGACAAAAAGACGCCCCTGCTTCGTTCCAGCGAGGCGATCAACCGCCAGGCCAAGCGCGTGCTGCGGCTGCTGGGCCACATTGACGTGAAGAAAGTCACGGCCACGGTGGGTTCCGAACAGGAATACTTTCTCATCGACAGGGATTTGTATTATCAGCGGAAAGACCTGATTTATACCGGCCGCACCCTGTTCGGCGCGCGCCCGCCCAAGGGCCAGGAGCTGGACGACCATTACTTTGGCAACCTCAAGCCCAGGGTGCAGGCGTTCATGCAGGAAGTAGATCAGCAGCTTTGGCAGCTGGGCGTATCCGCCAAGACGGAACACAACGAGGCCGCTCCATGCCAGCACGAGCTGGCCCCCGTGTTCACCACCGCCAACCTAGCCACAGACCACAACCAGCTCACCATGGAGATCATGAAGCGGGTCGCCGCCAAGCATGGCTTCGCCTGCCTGCTGCATGAAAAACCCTTCGCGGGCGTGAACGGCTCCGGCAAGCACAATAACTGGTCGCTGAGCACCGACACGGGGCTGAACCTGCTGGAGCCGGGGGAGACGCCCGCTGAAAACGCTCAGTTCCTGCTGTTCCTGGTGGCGGTGATTAAGGCTGTTGATCTTCACCAGGATTTACTGCGCATCTCCATCGCCAGCGCGGGCAACGACCACCGCCTGGGCGGCAACGAAGCGCCGCCCGCCATCATTTCCATGTTCTTAGGCGACGAGCTGGAAGCCGTCCTGGACGCCATTGAGCACCACAACGCCTATACCGCTGGGGAAAAGCTGGAAATGAACATCGGCGTCAATACTCTGCCGCGCATCCCCAAGGACTCCACTGACCGCAATCGCACTTCCCCCTTCGCCTTTACCGGCAATAAATTTGAGTTCCGCAGTCCGGGCGCGCCGCAGTCCATCGCCGAGCCCAATGTGGTGATTAATACCATCGTGGCGGATGTGCTGTCGGAATTTGCCGATCAGCTGGAAACCGCCGTGGACATCCGCGCCACGGTGGAGCAGATCGTGGTGGACACCATCGCCAACCACAAGCGTATAATTTTTAATGGAAACAACTATGCTTCGGCTTGGCGGGAGGAAGCCCACCGGCGCGGTCTGCTCGATCTCCCGAGCACCCCGGACGCGCTGCCGTATCTGATTTCGGAAGAAAACATCGCCCTGTTTGAGCGCCAGCGGGTCTATACACGGCAGGAACTTTACAGCCGGTATGAGATCCAGCTGGAGAACTACTGCAAGATCATTTCCATCGAAGCCCACACGATGCTGGATCTGACGAATCAGGAGATTCTTCCAGCCATCATTGAGTACGCTGGCCGCGTGGCGGCTTCTGCGGCAGCCAGAAAAGCGCTGCTGCCCGACCTGCCGATGACCTGCGAAGAAAAGCTGATGCGCAGGCTGTCCGCGCTGACCAGCGGCATCCAGGAAAAAACCGAAGCCCTGCGGGAAAGCCTGGAAAGCCTGAACGCCGCCGCTGATCCCCTGGCCCAGGCGCGTCACTGCCGGGACAGCATCGTGAAAAACATGGAAGCCCTCCGTGCTCTGGCGGATGAAGCCGAAGTGATCGTGGATGATAAGCTGTGGCCCTTCCCCGGATACGGACAATTGCTCACGACCAAATAATGGAAAGGAAGATGCGGACATGAAGAAGTACGGTTTCTATCGCGGCGTGAACCTGGGCGGCTGGATGAGCCAGTGCGATTACTCCCAGGAACGGCTGGAAAAATTCATCGTGGAAAAGGACATTGAGAAGATCGCTTCCTGGGGCGTGGATCACGTGCGCCTGCCCGTGGACTACAACGTGTTGGAAAACGAGGATGGCACCTTCAAGCAGGAGGGGTTCGACCGCATTCAACGGGCTTACGGCTGGTGCCGGGCGAGTGGCCTCAATCTGGTGCTCGACCTGCACAAGACCGCCGGTTACTCCTTTGACATCGGCGAAAAGGAAGCGGGCTTCTTTAACAGTGAAATGTACCAGGAACGCTTCTATCGCCTGTGGGAAGAAATCGCCCGGCGCTTTGGAGAGCACAGCGATCACATTGCTTTTGAACTGCTCAACGAAGTGACCAACCCGTCGGATATTAATGCCTGGAACCGCATCGCGAAGGAGTGCATCCGCCGCATCCGCGCGCTTGCGCCCGACACCCTGATCCTGGTGGGCAGCTACCACAACAACGCCCCTGCCGCGGTGAAGGATCTGGACGCGCCGTATGACGATAAGGTAGTCTACAACTTCCATTGCTATGATCCCATCACCTTTACCCACCAGCACGCCTACTGGGTGTACCACATGGACGTGAACCGCGACATGAGCTTTGAGGAAGCCGCGCTGCCCGCCGACTACTTTGATAAGCTCTTTGCGCCTGCCATCGAAACAGCGAAAAAATACGGCGCAATGCTGTATTGCGGCGAATACGGCGTGATCGATAAAGCGACGCCGGAGGATACCGTGAAATGGTACCGCCAGATTCACGAGACGTTTGAAAAGTACGGCATCTCCCGCAGCGCGTGGAGCTATAAGGAAATGGACTTCGGCTTAAGCGACGCCCGGCTGGACGGCGTCAGGGACGAACTGGTCAAGCTGCTGTAAATTTTCCCATTTAGGTATCGAAGTCAGTTACAGAAGGATACGATGGGGCCGCGAAGGCCCCAGCAGTTCCTTTGTTGTAAAATGAATAGCTGAATGTTATTGCTCGCCCAACTAAATCATGAATTATCTGCGGGCGATAAATCGGTCCATCCTGCGTCACTCAACCTTGAAATATCCTTCGGCCCTGGGCTGCCGCCCGGCCTCCGCTAAAAACAATCCACCGGATTGTTTTTCGA
>JAFWQM010000066.1 GCA_017509065.1 Clostridia bacterium | reverse complement strand
GTCAGGGCTGCCCCGCCCGCCTCCAGCGTGCTGATGGTCCGGGTGGGCCCCACGCTGAGGCTGGTGGTTGTCATCGCCGGACAGGAGTGCCTGCCCAGGAAGCCGTAACGTTTTCCGTCGACCTCGCAGAAGCCGTGCAGCGGCTTGGGCACGCCGGTCCAGTGTACGGCGTGCGCCTCCGTCAGGGTATCGCCCGGGAGCCAGATGGAAAAATAGGGATCGTTCGCGATCAGGGGGATGGCGGGAAGACGGTCGATGGTACGCATAAAGAACCTCCTTTGATTGTTTTATGAAGGGCGTGATGATGGGATCGGTCAAAGAATGATCACGGATTTTGCCATCGCGGCCAGCCGGATTGTTTGTCCGGCTGGCCGCTTCTTTAGCGCCCTGTTCATGGCGCCTGCCGGACGCCCGGATCAGCGCTCACATACGCGCCGTCCTTCCAGTAGCCCTTGGGATGGACCTTGACGCGGTACCGGCGGCGCGGGGCGGGCAGGGGGTCGCAGGCTTTCATCATGGCGGAAGCGAGCTCCGTGAGCATTTCGGCTTTTTTCGCCTGGCAGGCGGGATCGTCCGCCAGATTATGCAGTTCATAAGGATCGTCCGGCAGATGATACAGCCAAACCGACCCCATCATGTCGCCGATCAGTTTCCAGTCCCCTTTGCGCACCATCCGCGTCTGCCCGCACTGCGTCCAGGTATTTAGGCAGTCAAAGCGTGAAAGGTCTTTATCGCACGCGCCTTCGTCCCATAGGGTGAGGCCGTCCCTGTCGTTCCAGTACAGGCCGGAAAACCCGTTTTCCGAATAGCCTACGTCAAATTCGCCTTCGGGGACTGGCTTCCCCTGGAGCAGGGGCAGCAGGCTCCTGCCCTGAACGCCGAAGGGCGCGGGAACACCTATGATATCGCAGATAGTGGGGAACAGGTCGATAATGTTCACGCAGCCCTCCACCGTCTGCCCTTTCAGGACGCCGGGCCCCTGGATCGCCATGGGGATCCGCGCCAGCACTTCGGGAAGCTCCGCGCCCTTGCGCAAAAGGCCGTATTCGCCCACATAATCCCCATGGTCGGACAGGAAAACGACCCAGGTATCCTCCCGAAGGCCGCGGGCTTCCAGCCCTTCGATCAGTCGGCGGAACTGATCGTCGATCAACCGGAGCATGCCGAGATAATTGGACCGGGCGCGCAGGATGCGCCGCTGGATATCATCTCCCAAAACTCGCTCCCACACCTGCCGCAGCCATTCGTACCGCGGACCCTTTTCCGGCAGGCATTCTTTGTCCGCGTGCACCGGCGGCAGGCTTTCCGGGGGGAACATGTCGAAATACGGCGAGGGCACCTGGTTGGGGTTATGTGGCTCCGCAAACGATACCCAGGCGAAGAAGGACTGGTCTTTCGGGCCGGAATCGATGAATTTCAGGAAGCTGGACACGTTGCGGTAGGGATGCTGCACCTCCAGGCCCCCCGGGGAGGGCTGGTGGGTTTCCATATGGCGCGTGGCGCAGAGGAAATCCGCAAACTGCTTCTGCGCTTCCTCCGGGTTTTCCTCCCCTTCA
Organism: Clostridia bacterium; assembly: GCA_017509065.1. The sequence goes on along the minus strand of JAFWQM010000066.1, from coordinate 16,057 downwards.
TACCCCAGATGTCCGTTGGTCTCGTGGAAATCAAAGTCCGAGGGCTTGCGATGGGAATGGTTCTTGCCGCACAGCGCCGTCCGGTATCCCGCGCGCTTCAGCACGTCCAGCAGGTCCTCCGTGTAGTACGCGTCCGCCGCGTTGTGGTTTGTGCGCACGTGATGGCAGGACGGGTACCGTCCGGTGAACAAGCTCACACGCGCCGGCATGCAAGTGGGATTGGGCGTATACGCGCGTGTACAGTCCGCGCCTTCCCGGGCAAAGCTGTCCAGGAACGGCATGGTGTCCAGCGGATAGCCCCGACTTTTCCGTAGGTTATCCTGCTGCTGATCTGTCATGACGATCAGGATATTGGGCTGTTTCATTTCACTCATCCTTTCCTGACGCGATCGGAGAATGGGGTATTGCAACCTACATATGATTCATGATATAATTACACGTGTGTACATCGTCAGTATACCACAGTGCCCCCTTTTATGTCAAGAGACGGACCGCGTTCCGAAATCCACGGCAATGTACGTTGATCAAATAGGAGGATGATGGATATGAAACCCAATCTCATCTATGTTTTTGCGGATCAATTGCGCTGGTCGGCGCTGGGATGCCACGGGGAAAAGCATCGCCTGACGCCCCATATAGATCAGTTTTGCAGGGGGAGCCTGGATCTGAGCAACGCCGTTTCCGGTTCGCCTGTCTGCGCGCCTTACCGCGCCAGTCTGTTTACCGGCAAATATACGACCAGCACCGGGATGGTGATCAACGAGATCCGCCTCAATCCCGATCACCGCTGCCTCGCCCACGTCCTCAATGATGCGGGGTACGAAAATGCGTACATTGGGAAATGGCACATGTACGCCAATGAGTTGGGGAACCATTACGATCCCAAGAATTCCTTCATTCCCAAAGGGCCGGACCGTTTGGGGTTTGACGGCTTTTTTGCCGCTTACAATTTCCACCATGAATACTATTCACCCAAAGCCTATTACCATCTGGACAGCCCGGAAAAGATCTATTACGACGGTTATGAGCCCGACTGCCAGTTTGACATGACGATCCGCCAGCTGGAGCGTCTTTCGGCCCAAAACAAGCCTTTTTCCCTGTTCCTGTCTGTGGGCACGCCCCACGATCCGTGGGAAAAGTGGAACGTGCCTGAGGACTGCTTTGAGCGCGTGAAAGATATGACGTTTGAATTGCCCGAAAACTATCTGCCAGACAACGATCAGCACGCGGACGCCTGGGCTTCTTTTAAGCCTGGCGAGAGAGAATTGCTTCCGGAATGGATGCGCTGCTACTATGCCATGGTATGCAATCTGGACGACAACATCGGGCGGCTGATGAAAGCGATCCGGGACCTCCGGCTGGACGAAAACAGCGTCATCGTGTTTACCTCCGATCACGGCGAATGCTTCGGGGCCCACGGCCGGCGCGCGAAAAATATCTTCTATGACGAAGCCGTGAGAGTTCCCTTTATGATCCGGTACAAGAACCGGATCCCGCAGGGCAAGGAAAACGGCACATGCCTGAATACCGTGGATATCATGCCCACGCTGCTGGATCTGCTGGGCCTGCCCATTCCGGAAACCTGCGAAGGACGCAGCATTGGGAAATACCTGCTTGCGGATCAGGAAGCGGAAGACAGCGGGTGTCTCATGATGTGCTGCGGTCCTACCGCCGCGTGGGGGGATGGCAATGAATGGCGCGGGTACCGCAACCGCAGATATACATACGCTGTTTATAAGGCCGACGGGCAGGAAATGCTCTTTGACAACCGGACGGACCCGCTGCAAATGCGGAATTTGGCGCATGAACCGGAATATCAGCCTTTGCGCGAAGAATTGAAAGATCAGATGTGGACAATGATGGACCGCATCCATGATACGTTTGAAAACAACTCCTATTATAAAGAGCACTGGGTGCGCGACCGCATCATTCTGAGAACCGCTACGCAGCATGCGGAAGGATAGAACGAATTACAGACGCTCCATTGGAAGCTCAGCGGCGCACGGACCTGCGTCGGGAAAGGATACGCAATGAACAAACCGAATATCGTCCTCATCATGACCGACGATCAAGGCTACGGGGATTTGAGCTGTATGGGGGCGGCGGATTTTCGCACCCCCCACCTGGATGCCCTGGCCCGGGAAGGCGCGCGTTTTTCCTGCATGTATGCCAATTCTCCGGTGTGCAGCCCTTCCCGGGCGTCCCTGCTCACGGGGCGCTATCCCGGCAATGCCGGGGTGCGCGCCATCCTGGCGGGCCACCGACGGGCCGCCGGACTGACGCCGGCTGTGCCCACCATCGCTACGGCGCTTGGCAAACTTGGATACCGCACGGGGCTGTCCGGCAAATGGCACCTGGGATTAAAACCCGAGTGCCGTCCGGGAAGCAATGGCTTTGAATGCTTCGACGGCTTTCTGGCCGGGTGCGTGGACTATTATTCCCATATCTTTTACTGGGGGATGGCCGACGGCCATACCGATCCCACCCACGATCTGTGGCACAACGAAGAGGAAGTATACGCCAACGGCGAATACCTGACGGAGCGCATCACCCGAAAGGGCATAGAATTCATCCGGCGGCACAGGGACGAGCCGTTCCTTTTGTACCTGGCCTACAACGCGCCCCACTATCCCATGCACGCGCCGCAAAAATACCTGGACCGGTTCGCCTGCCTGCCCTGGGACCGCAGGATCATGGCCGCCATGATCAGCGCGGTGGACGACGGCGTGGGCGAGATCCGCGCGGAGCTCGAACGACAGGGCCTGATTGAAAACACCCTGATCTATTTCCAGAGCGATCACGGCCCCTCCCGGGAGACCCGCAATTGGCTGGACGGCACGGAAGATCCCTACTATGGCGGTACGTCCGGCATTTTTACGGGCCATAAGTACAGCTTGTTCGAGGGCGGCATCCGCGTTCCAGCCATCGCCTGCTGGCCCGGTCATATCCCCGGCGGCCGGGTCATTGATACCCCGCACGCGGCCATGGACGTGTTTCCCACGGTGCTGGAAGCCTGCGGCGGCGATCCCACCTCCTATGTCCTGGACGGCGAAAGCATGCTGGACATGCTGCTGGGCGGAGAGGAAAAGACCCATGAAGCGCTTTATTGGGAGATGGAAGGGCAAACGGCTATACGCCAGGGCGATTATAAGCTGGTGCTGAACGGCCGACTGGTGGAAGGCGAGGAACCCCGGGCGCCCCTCTTCCTTTCCGACCTGCGCACAGACCCCGGCGAGAGGCACAATCTGGCGGAGGAACAGCCCGAACGCGCCGAACAAATGCGCCGCGCCGCGCTCCAGTAGCGCGAAGGCATCGAACGCACGTGGAAAGAACAGTTCGCCGGGAATTATCAATGCCTGACCTTAAAACGCGGAGGATCAAATGAGGACCGTCGGGAGAAAAGGCGGTTTCCCTTATCCCTTCACGGCGCCGATCATCACGCCGCTGACAAAATAGCGCTGCGCCAAGGGGTAGAGCAGCAGGATCGGAACGCTGGAGACCACGATGACGGAATACTTGATGGCTTCCACCATTTTGATCTTTTCGCCCATCCCCACATCGTTGGAGCCCATCTGTTCCGTCTGCCCCAAGAGAAGGATATTCCGCAGGATCACCTGCAGCGGATGCTTCGTGGTGTCCCTGAGATAAATCAACGCGTTGAAATAGGCATTCCAATGCGCCACGCCGTAATACAGCACCAGCACCGCCAGGATCGCTTTGGACAGCGGCAGGACGATGGAAAAGAGCATGCGGACATTGCCGCAGCCGTCCAGCTTGGCCGACTCGTACAGCTCCTGGGGAATGCTCTGTTCAAAGAACGATTTGGCCACGATCAGGTTATAGGTGGAAATCGCCGCGGGAATGAGGATCGCCCAAACCGTGTTGTACATGCCCAGGTCCCGAACCAATAGATACGTGGGGATCAGGCCTCCGTTGAAATACATGGTGAACAGAATCACCAGCGTAAAGAACCGGCGGCCCGCCATTTCTTTCCGGGACAGGGGATACGCCGCCATCACGGTCAGCACGATGTTGATGGCGGTCCCTGCCACCGTATAAAAGATCGTGTTCCGGTAACCCTGCCAGATTTCCTGGTTCTCAAACACCATGGTGTACGCCTTGACCGTAAAACCTTTGGGGACCAAAAGCACTTTGCCGTGCAGCACCAGCTCGGGATCCGAGAAGGAAGCGGCCACTACAAAAATCAGCGGCACCAGCACGATCATCATGATCAGGATGCCGATCACGGTGACCACCCCGTCAAAGATCCGGTCATCCAGGCCCTGGCGTATGCGGTTGCTACGGTGAACGACTGTCATAGCGGCCTCCTTACCATAATCCTGTGTCGCCGATGCGGCGCGTCAGGCGGTTCGCGCCGAGCAGCAGGAACAGATTGATCAGCGAATTGAAGATGCCCACCGCCGCGCTGTAGCTCAGCTGCCCTTTCTGAATGCCGTTCCGGTAAATGAACGTGGAAATCACGTCGCTGACTTCCATGTTCACGTTGTTCTGCATCAAAAGCACCTTTTCAAAGCCCACATTCATCAGGCTGCCGATGCGCATGATGAACAGGATCACAATCGTAGGTGCGATCTGGGGAATGGAAACATGAATGATTTTCCGGATCCGGCTGGCTCCGTCGATGGACGCCGCTTCATACAGCTGCGGATCGATGGCGCTCAAAGCCGCGATATAGATGACCGAATTGAAGCCCATGTTCTGCCACACGCCGGAAAAAACATACAAAGGCCGGAACGCGCCTACTTTGGCAAAATAATCGACGGGCTGGCCGCCGAAGAAAGTCACGATTTTGTTGAACAGCCCGTATTCCGTGTTGGAAAAGAGCTTGAGCATACTGACGATGACCACGATGGACAGGAAGTACGGGATGTATGTGATGTTCTGAACGGCCTTCTGCAGCGGACGGATGCGGATCTCATTGATGATCAGCGCCAGCAGGATGGGCACCGGAAAACCCACCGCCATCTGGAACACGTTCAGCACCAGGGTGTTGACCAGCAGGTCCCGGAAATAATAGGAATCAAAGAACTGCTTAAAGTACTGCATGCCCACCCAAGGACTGCCCAGGATGCCCAGCCGGGCGTTATAGCGCTTGAAGGCGATCTGCAGCCCGTACATGGGCACATACATAAAGATTACGTACCAGACAAGAGGCACCAAAAAGATCAGGTACAGGCCGTATTCCCGGCGCACGGCGCGTAAAAAATTTTTCATGGGAACTTTTCCTCCCCGGAGAAAACTGCCGCAAGACGGCCGATGCAGGCACGTCGGCCGTCCTTTGGCTGGAACGCAGGATCAGTCCGCGTTGTTCAGCGCTTCCTGATACAGCGCTTCCAATTCGCGAATGCCAAGCTGTTCCATGGTCTTTACATATTCGTCCCACTTTTCTTCGATGCTCCATTCACCCAGGATGAATTTGGTGACGGAAGTATCGCGGTAGGTGTTCAGGTCCTGCTCAATGGCGTTGGCGCGGTCCGCCGCTTCCAGGGACAGGGTGGGCTTCATTAGGTTTTCCTTGGGCAGATAGGGAACGAATACCGCTGCCACTTCCTTGGTCAGGTCGCTGGCCACGATGGCGTCCGTCTGGTTGTCTATCATCAGAGGGAAGCCACCGCCGGGCACCAGATTGATCTTGCCCAGGGCCGTCATGAAGCCTTCCTCGGCATGCAGGATCTCATCGTTGATATGGGGCTTGCCTTCTTCGTCCAGAGAATAGGTCACGCCCTCCACGCCGTAGCGGAAGAACAGGGAGCCTTCCTTGGAGTAGAAGTAATCCACCCACTGGACGGCCAGTTCCGGATGCTCGCAGGTATAGCTGATGGCAAAGGAGCCGACGGTGTTCACCACGCTGGTGGTGGCGGACCAGATCTGGTCGCCGTGGGGGCCAACCACCGGAGGAAGCGCGGTAAACTGGCTTTCCACATTGATGAACACATCGGAGTACGGCATGCCGAAAGCGCCGAACAGGGCGTTGGCCAGGTTGCTGCGCCACGCGGGGCGGTCGTTCAGGTAGTACTCCTGCCACAGCAGTTTTTCGGTATACAGTTCGTTCAGGAAGGTGAGGTATTCCTTGAATTCATCGTCGCACAGCCAGTTGTGGATGGTGCCGTCCTCGTTCAGGTTGTAGGTGTCCCGCAGGTTGTGCTGCAGCCCGAAGGAACCGCCGAACTCATATACGGTGGAGGGCTCGCGGAAGCCCAGCGGGATCTCATCCGCAAGGCCGTTGCCGTTGGGATCTCCGTCGCGGAAAGCGATGAGCACGGCCTTGAGCTCTTCCGTGGTCGTGGGCATTTCCAGGTTCAGGGCGGCCAGCCATTCTTTATTGATCCACTGCTTATAGCTGGTCAGGCCAGTGTCGGAAACATCGAGGGCCGGGAGGGTGTAGATGTTGCCGTCGGAGGCTGTGATCGCCTGCCGGATGGCAGGATACGCTTCCATCAGGGCGCTGAAGTTCGGGGCGTACTGTTCGATCAGGTCGTTCAGCGGGATCAGCTGCTGGCTGTTCACGCCATATTCCAGGATGCCGTTGCTGCCGATGAACGCCCGGATGAACAGATCGGGCAGTTCATTGCTGGCGAACAGCAGTGCTTTGTTCTCGTCGAAGCCCTGAGAGGGAACTTCCTGCCATTCCATGTGGACGCCGGTCATTTTTTCGTATTCATTGAGTACGTACACGTCTTTCCAGGCCGCCTGGTTCTGGTCCCGCTGGCCGAATACCGTGAAGGTGATATTTTCGGTGGTCAGCGGGAATTCCGCCAGCGCGGTCACCGGGATGAGCAGGGCGATGATCAAAAGCAGCGCCAGAAATCTTTTCATACTGGGAGACCTCCTTTTTCATTTGGATGAGTCTATTATATTCAGAGAAAAGATCGCGCAATTGGTCAAATTCTATCTGTTTTTGACAAATCACTATCTGATTTTGTTTTGATTCGCATACTGCCCCGGCGTCATGCCAACCCTCTGCTTGAATACGCGCAGGAAGTGGGTGTACTGCACATAACCGGTTTCCATGGAAACGGTCTTGATGGGGATTCCTTGGAGCATCAATTCTTTTGCCCGTTCCATGCGAAGGCCCGTCAGATACCCGGAAAAAGAACAGTGAAGCTCTTTATGAAACAAACGGCTCAGATATGCTTCGCTGACGCCGACGCGGCCCGCCACCCCGGCCAGGGTCAGCCCCTGCGCATACTCCCTTTTCAGAATGGAAAGCGCTTCCCGGATCGGTTCGGAATAGCCGGCGAGCGATTCTTCCCGATGCTTTTCCAGCGCTTCATCGAACAGCCTCAAGATTGTTTTCTCCAGTCCGTCCGGCGATTGGGCCTGGATCCACGCGGGCAGTCCACTTCCCTCGGGCGGCAGCTGAATATCCAGCCGCCATTCGGCAGCCGTTTCCCGCAGGATATCCGTCAAAGCCCTGATCGTGAGATAGCGGGAAGCAAATTGTTCTTCCCGGGCGCCGTCCAGCACGGTTTTCAGCGCGCCGTGCAGCTGATCCGGCTGATCCTGGATCAGCAGATTCATGATCTGCGTCCGCTGATCCAGAGTCAGCTGTTTTTTCCGGGCCGCGGCCGGTTCTTCATCCCTGCGGATCCGTTCCAGGATATAATCCGGCAGGGTGGTTTGGTCCGCCAGGATCGGCCCCACGCTCATGGTCAGATTGTCCTGAAACAGGCTGCGCACCGCGTCCTGGGCGTGAATGCAGATATACGCCGCACGCTTTTCCATGGCCGCCCGGGACAGCACATCATAAAACCTGAGGAGCAGCAGGAATTTCGTTCCGCCATACGCCGCCGCGCTGCGCCTCATATCCGGCTCATGGTTTTCCGTCAGGATATGTTCCACGCTCCGGCAGGCTCGTTTCCGCTGCTCTTGTGGCATCTCCCCCAAAGCGGGCATTACGCCGAAGCAGGGCACGGCGATCGCGCCGTCCCGGGCGAACGGCCAGGCGGCGTCTCCCTGCAAAAAACGTTCCAACTGCTGGCTGAGCCGCCCGATTTCGCCTTCATCCGGGTTCCTTCGCATCTCCGCCAGGCGATCCAGCACGACCAAAAGGCTTTCTTCCGTCAGGCGGTGCTTCAGCAGATAATCCTTCGCCCCGTTTTTCAGGATCTGTCTTACATAATCGTAATCGTCATAATTGCTGATCGCCACCACGTCGATCTGCGGATACAGTTCCTTCAGTTTCGCTGAAAGGCTGACGCCGTCTGTTTCCGGCATGGACACGTCCATCAGCAGGATATCCACCGCCGTCCCTTTCAGATACGCCATCAGCTCTTCGGCGCTTCCCGCGCAAAAAGCCAGGGCGTATTCTCCCATATGCCAGATGCGCATACTGTCAATGTAATCGCGCGCCGCTTTTTCGTCGTCCACCATCGCCACCTGTACGATCATTCCGCCGCCTCCTTCCCGAAGGGGATGGTAATTTCTATGCTGGTGAACTGCCCCGGCAGACTGACGATATGAAAGCCGCCCTCCTGTTGATAATACAGTCGCACCCGCTCCATCACGTTCCTGAGGCCGATATTGCGGAACATGCCGGGGGACATTGCTTCGCCTTCCATGAGCTGGGCGATTTTTTCCTGAGTCATGCCCAGCCCGTTGTCCGTCACGCACAGCAGGATCCTTTGATCGGTCTGCCGGTGGGCGGCCACGGTGACCGTGCCGTTTTCCTGCTCCCGGATGCCGTGGAGCAGCGCGTTTTCCACCAACGGCTGCAGCAGCAATTTGGGCAGGGTCATGCTCCACAGGTCTTCTTCCACGTCCCATTCCAGCCGGAAGTGGTTTTTCAGCTTGAAACGCTGGAGGACGGCGTAGCTTTCGATATAAGTATGTTCTTCCCACAGGGTGACGAAGGCGTCGTGATTGCCCAGCACGCTGCGCATCAGGGTGCCCAGCGCCTGCGCCGCCGCGCCGATCTCTTCCTCGCCCTTCATCTGCGCCGCATATTGCATGGCGCTGATGGAGTTATATACGAAATGGGGACGTATCTGCGTTTCCAGCACCTGCAATTCCGCCAGGCGCTTCTGTTCCTCCCGGAACCGGATATCTTCCGTAAGCCTCTCGATATGGGCCATGGTCCGGTTAAAGGAATCCGCGGCGTCGCTGATCTCATCCTGACTGGATACCTCCACCCGGCGGCCCAGATCGCCGTGGCGCACGGCGCGCATGCCGTCCATCAGGATATTCAGGTTTCTGAACAGCGCATGCCCGAAAATGCGGGAAGCGCCCACGGCCAGCGCCACCGCCAATACCACCAGCAGCAGAATGAATTGGAGCCAATGAATGGCGTCCCTGAAAAAGCTTTCCACCGGGATCATGCTCACCATGCTGATGCCGGTTGCCTGGTTGGCGTACCGCATCGCGTACACAAGCCTGTTCCGGAAGCGGCTGAAGCCTACAGGCTGTTCGATCAGCGCCGTCTGTTCCGCCGGGGTGAGGTCCTGCCGGGAAGCATACATCAGTTGGAGATCGGGCGAAAAAACAAAAATCGCCGCGTCTTCCATTGGCAGGATGGCAAAGGCGCTGCACAGCTCCGTTTCATCCAGCAGGAGTAGCACGGCCCCCTCAACCTGCCCATGGACAAGCAGCGGGCGGCTGATCACCACGCGATTTTGATCGGACAGATAGATCGTCCGCAGCGTTTCTTTGCCTTCGCTGAGCCAGCTTTCATGAATGCTGTGCCAGTACAGCGTATCCCCGGAGGAGAAGATGGTCCTGTTTTGAAGCACCAAGGCGATCCGGGAGATATAGCTTTTATCCACGATCAGCCCGTTCAGGTAGCTACGGACGCTCATTTGTTCCAGAAACCAGGGGTAGCTGGCCTCCGGGGCGGAGTTGCGGATCGCCTGCTGAATGATCCGCTCGTCCGAAGCGGCGGTATGCGCCAGCAGCGTGGCGTTGTTCAGCCTCTCCGTCAGGGCGTCATCGGCGTACCGGATGTAGCTGGTCAGGTATTCTTCAGTGGTGGCGGACATGGAGCGCAGAAAATAAGCGAAGGAGAAGCCCAGCGTCAGCACGATCAAAAGCAAAGAAATCAGCAGCGTAAAAATCAGAAAACGGTGCTGCAGCGTTTTATGCTTTTGCGAACCGGCGTTTTCCCGCATCGCTTTTCTGCCCCTTCCTCAGCCTTTGATGGCTCCGACCATGACGCCCTTCACAAAATGCTTCTGCACGAAGGGATACATGCAAATCACGGGCACGCTGGCGACGATGATGATGGCATATTTCATGGTTTCCGCCGCCATCATTTTTTCATAGAGGCCCGTGCCGTCGCCCTGGGCCAGTTCCTGGTTTTGTAGCAGGATCTCCCGAAGGATCACCTGCAGGGGCATCCGGGAACGGTCCTTTAAGTAGATCAGGGCGTTGAAATACTCGTTCCAGTGGGCCACGGCGTAAAACAGCACCATGACGGCAATGATGGAGCCGGACAGGGGCAGCACTACGCGGAACAGCGTCTGCAAATCGGTGCAGCCGTCCAGATAAGCCGCTTCTTTTAATTCGCCCGGAATACTGGACTGAAAGAAGTTTTTCATCACCAGCATGTTATAGGTGGTAATGCCCGTGGGCAGCAGCATGGCCCAGATGGTGTTGTACATGCCCAATTGCCGCACCAGCAGATAGGTGGGAATCAGGCCGCCGGAAAACAGCATGGTAAAGGAGGCTACGAAGGTGAGCACGCCCCGGCAAGGCGTTTCTTTGCAGCTCAGGGGATAAGCCATCATGGTTGTGAGCGCCAGGTTGACCAGGGTGCCCAGCACCGTATAAAGGATCGTGTTGCCATAGCCCATCCAGATGCTTTGCTCCGCAATCACCATTTTATAGCTTTCAACGGAAATATTCTTGGGCCAGAAAATCACCCGGCCCAGGAGCACGTCTTCCGGTTTGGAAAAGGACGCGATCACCGTAAAATACAACGGATATGCGACGATGAACATGAGCAGGACGCTGAAAACCAGGATCACCGCTTGGAAGATCCTGTCCCCCCTGGATTCGCGGATATGCGTGCCGCGGCGCGCGGTCAATTGTGTCATCTTTATCACCTCACCATAAGCTCTGATCCAGCGTTTTGCGGCATACGGTGTTGGCGGTCACGATCAGGACGAGATTCACTACGGAATTCATCAGCCCCACGGCTGTGGCGTAGCTGTAATCGCCTTTCTGAATGCCGTTTTTATAGACCAGGGTGGAAATGATCTCGCTGGTGCCGATGTTCAGGTCGTTCTGCATCAGCAGCGCTTTTTCAAAGCCAATGGTCATCAATTGCCCGATGCGCAGGATCAGCATGGTTACGATGGTGGGCAGGATACAGGGGATCGAAACATGAATGATTTTCTGTCAGCGGGAAGCTCCGTCCACCGTGGCGGCTTCGTACAGGGCGGTATCCACCCCTGCCAGAGCGGCGATATAAATGATAGCGTTCCAGCCCATGTTCTGCCACACGTTGCTGAGCACATACAGCGGACGGAAATAGTATTCCGACTCCATCAGCGGAATGGCTTTCATGCCCAGCGCCTGAATGAAGATATTGATGACCCCGTACCTTTGATCGGTGAAAAGTTTGAGCATGCTCACCACCACTACGATGGAAAGGAAATAAGGAATATACGTGATATTCTGTAATATTTTGCGGAACCGGAGGCTGTTGATTTCATTCAGCACCAGCGCCAGGATAATGGGCGCGGGAAAACCGATCAGCAGACAGCCCAAATTAATGGCCAGTGTATTCCAAATGGTGCTCCAGGCATAATACGAAGAAAAGTAACGGGTAAAATGACGCAGGAGAGGATCAGCCCAGGGGCTGCCTAAAATGCCCAGCCTTACCTTGTAGTTTTTGAATGCCAGCTGCACTCCGAACATGGGCACATAGCAGAAAATGATATACCACGCCGCAGGTATAACCAGCAGCGCCAGCAATTGCCAATGGGCCAATACCCGTTTCCTGAACCAGCGTCCCGGGGCGGGCCTGGCAGCGGGATGAGCAGACATGGGTCCTTTCCCTCCTTAAAGCGAAGAGGGAGAGGGCTTTCCCTCTCCCTCCGTGCGTCAGATTTCTGATACGAAAGTTTTTGCGTGATTACTGATAGCTGTCCAGACGTTCCTGATAAATGCCGACCCATTCGTCCAGGCCCATGCCTTCCAGGGTCTTGCAGTAGGTGTCCCATTCATCGAAGCTCATTTCGCCCCGGATGAATTTGGCGGCGCAGGAACGCATATAGGTGGTGATGTCCGTATCCAGGATCTGCAGGCGTTCGTTTACGTCGGCGTCAAACAGCGGTTCGGCGTACAGTACATAGTCCATATAGGGGTCCAGGGCAGCCTGGGCGGCCTGAGTGGTGGGAGAGCATACCGCGATGCAGTTGCGGTCGTTCAGGTACTGGGGAGAGCCGCCGCCGGGCCAGATGCAGAACTGTGCGATGGTGGGGCCGGAGCCGTTGGGATTGTTCAGGATGCCGTCCACGTAAACGGGATAGCCGTTTTCGTCCCGGGTCCAGGTCTTGCCCTCGATGCCGTAGCGCATCAGGTAGCTGCCTTCTTCGCTGAACAGATAGTCGATCCAGCGGATGGCGGCTTCGGGGTAGTCGCAGTCGCATGTGATGGCGAAGGTGCCCATATCGCGGGCCACGGGGCCGCTCTGCACATACAGCTTATCGCTCATGCCGGACATGGGAGCGATGCCGATGTAATTGGTGGAATCAAAGGCGTCGTCGGCCTGATTGAAGAAAATGCCCATCATCTGGCCGCTCATCTTGGCGTTGAACTTGGAATACTCCTGGGTGAAGAGGTCGGGGTCCATCAGGCCCTCTTCGTACATTTTGTTGCTCCACTGGAGCAAGGCCTTGAACTGGTCGCTGGTCAGCCAGGTGGTCAGGGTTTTTCCGTCCTCGCTCAGGTTCATTTCCTGGCCGAACTGGTATTGCAGGCCGAACATGCCGGCCATGGTGTCAAACCAGAAATTCAGGTCGGCGGCGGCGATGGGGATTTCGTCCGCTTCGCCGTTGCCGTTGGCGTCGTATTCTTTGAAGGCGCGCAGTACGGTTTCCAGTTCTTCAAAGGTGGTGGGCACTTCCAGGCCGCAGGCGTCCAGCCAGGCCTTGTTGCACCAGATTTTTTCCGTGCGTGCGGCGTTCACGGCGATGATGGCGGCCAGGGCGTAGATGTGGCCGTCCGGCGCGGTGATGCGGCCTTCGATATCCGGATACTTTTCCATCAGGGCGGTGTAGTTGGGAGCGTATTCCTTGAGCAGGTCTTCCAAAGGAAGCAGCACGCCTTCATCGCCGTACTTGATGATTTCGGTGCCGCTCAGGCCCGGCGCCACCAGCATATCGTCGTAGGTGTCGTTGGTCCACATCAGGGCCTTGGCTTCATCATAGCCCTGGGAAGGGGCCTGGTTGAATACCAGGGTGATCCCGGTCATTTCCCGGTATTTCTGGAAGAAGTCCATGGTGGACCATTCGGCGTGGATAGCGCCCTGCTTGCCGAAGATCGACATGGTAATGGGTTCCGTTACGATGGGCAGTTCGCTTTCGGTGTTCAGCACGTCCTTACTGTCCGCCAGCGCGAAAAGCGGCGTCATGCACAGGACAAGAACGAGACACAGCAGCTTTTTCATACCTGTTTCAGCTCCTTTTCTTGATGGAGGGATTTCTCCGCTCGCTTGATTGTCTTGATTGTAGCATGTACACACGTGTTTGTCAATATATCGAATACAAAAATGTTAAAAATTCCTTTATAATCAAAAAACAGAAAATAATTATACACTATTAAAAATATGTGTATGCCTTCCCAACTGCTCACAAACAGATTTCACGCACCAGGTTCATAATTCCGCACAGGCCCATAACAAGAATGGGGTTCCATTTCCGCTTGCGCAAAGCATAGAAAGCGGCGGAAAAGAGAAGGATGTTCATCCAGTCGGCCTGGTTGAAAGTGATCGGGCTTTTTCCGCCGAAAGCTATCTGCAAAAGCATGTTCAGGCCGGCGGCGGCAATCAGCGCCACAACAGCGGGCCGCAGAGAGGCAAGCACGCTTTGAAGCATGGGCAGCTTCCGGTATTTCCTGTAAATCAATGCCAATAAGGATACGATCACCAGCGAGGGAAGGATACATCCGAACGTGGCGGCGATTGCCCCTGGAATCCTGGCGATTTTGAGTCCTACGAACGTAGCGCCATTGACAGCGATTGGGCCGGGCGTCATTTCGGCTATGGCCGCCAAATCCATGAACTGTTCCTCAGTCAGCCAATGGCGCAGCTCCACGGTCTGATTTTGAATCAAAGGAATGGCTGCGTATCCCCCGCCAATGGAAAATGCGCCGATCTGCAGGAAGCATAAGAACAGTTGCAGCAGCATGCCTTTATCCGCCTCCCCTTTGGTCTTTCAGGGCCATCAAGACGCCTGCGCAGGCTGCGCACAGGATGATCAGGATGATATTGACCTTGAAAAAGAATGTGGCGATGAAAGCCGCCGCCATAACGGCGTCATGCTCCCATTTTTTCGTTTTCAGCACATTTTTGCCTAAGCTCAGGGCCACGTCCACGATCACCGCCGCCACCCCGCACGACATTCCCTGGAGTAACGCCGCCACATAGCGGTTATCGGCAAACAGCCTGTAAAATAAGGATATGACAGAAAGGATCACCATGGGCGGGATAACGGTGCCAAGCACGGACACCGCCATCCCGATGAAGCCTTCCACCTTCCAGCCTACCAGGATGGCTGCGTTGACGGCAATAGCGCCGGGACTGGATTGGGCCAGGGCAGTCATATCCAGCATTTCCTGTTCATCAATCCAGCCCAGTTCATCCACGAATTTGCGTTTCATGAAGGTGACGATCACAAAGCCCCCGCCAAACGTAAAAGCGCTGATATACAGCATCCCGAAAAAAAGCTTCATCAGCCGTTTGCCCCCGGATCGTTCCATGCGGCCTCCTATTCTGTCAGCCGCCGCAGGGATGGGCGGGCGCGCCGTCCCGGTAATGGCTGTTTTCCTCGGGATTTTTCATGCACAGATGCACGGCAGCGGTGGTGAAGGTTTTCGGCAGGGCTAAGATATTGGGCGTTTCTCCCACAAATTTGCGTTTGGCGTCCTCGATGGCTTCTTCCACGGTGGCGCGGGTCTTGAGGCCCATGCCCCTTGCGATGCCCGGCTCCCGGGCCCCCACGATGTAAATGGCGCTGGTATGCATTTCGGCCAAATGCCCGCAGCTCATCATGCTGAACCCGTGGAAGGGATGGAAGGCGTTGGCGAAGCGGTATTTGCGTATGTATTCTTCCTTGGTGGCGAAATATTCGCCGTAGCGGTTCATATCGGGCAGGATATTCATAGAATCGTGCTGGAACATCTCGTACAGCTCTTTCAGATAAGGCCAGCGTTCCTCGTGGAACCAGCCGTCGCAGATGGAGGGCACGATGAACACGCAGTGATCGCTGAGCACGCGCTTATGCCGGATCACTTGGGCGGAAAGGGCCTGCATCATCTGGATGGGATTGGTGCCCATGCCATCGCCGTAGTGGAAATTGGTGGGCATGCCGAATATCACGATATCGTATTTCTTTTCGGCCCAATGCACGTAGGTGCGCTTGTCGGCGGTCTTCCAGGCGATGGGCTGCATTTCTTTGGCCCAGCCGGAATTGATTTCGATCTGCCGGGATTTGGTGTCCAGCACGGCGTCGCAGCAGAAGAATTTCTTGCCCATCTTTTCTTCCATCAGCATGCCCTGCCGGTCGAATTTGTCCCGCATGAGGCTGGAGGTGGAAACCGGCACGAAATCGGGCCGGTGCATCACCTGGGGCACGTGGTGGGCGGCGATGCTGCGCCAATGGCTGATCCCGGTGGCGCAGTGCTTGTACCCGCCGGAATAGCCGCCGTAAGGGTTGCCTTGAGTGTGGCCGATCAGAATGGCAAGATCGGCGTCGTATACGTATTTGTTCATCAGCACGTGATCACCTTGGTCCGTATAGCCCAGGTCGATCATGTGGTCGGGGTCCTCGCTGTCGTGGCTGGTGATCTGGTTGCTGAAATAGAATTCGCTGAACAG
>JAFWQM010000065.1 GCA_017509065.1 Clostridia bacterium | reverse complement strand
TGTCGTAGTCGGTGGAAACGGTCTCGGGATTGTTGTTGACAATGACCACGTCGTAGCCCATTTCCTGCAATGTCCACACGCAGTGAACGGAACTGTAGTCAAATTCGATACCCTGACCGATGCGGATGGGGCCGGAACCCAATACCATGACGACCGGCTTGCCGCTGCGGGGGAAGGGGCGGCTCTGGCAAGGCTCGCCAACTGAGGAATAGAAGTAAGGCCGCTCCGTGCCGAACACGGCGGCGCAGGTTTCCACGATCTGGAAAGCGAAGGGCGTTTCGGGGATTTCCTTTGCCCCGCTGATGCGCAGGATGGCGGCGTCAGGGTAGCCCAGCTCCTTGCCCGCCCGGACGTTCGCTTCCGTTGCCCCTTCCTTTTGCAGCTTCGCCTCATAGTCCACCAGGTTTTGCAGCTTTTTCAGGAAATAGGGGTCGATCATGGTGATCTGATAGATTTCGTCGATGGATACGCCCGCTTTCAGCGCCTCGAACACGGTGAAGATGCGCCGGTCGTCCTGGGCGGCTAACCGTTCCCGGATGGGCTTATCGTTCAGAGGCGCGGCGTTCAGGGTGTCCAGGCCGATTTCCGCGCCGCGCACGGCCTTCATCATGGCCGCCTCAAAGGTAGGCGCGATGGACATGACTTCGCCCGTGGCCTTCATCTGGGTGCCCAGCTTCCGGCTGGAACCGGCGAACTTGTCAAAGGGCCACTTGGGGAACTTCACCACGATGTAGTCCACCGCAGGCTCGAAGCCCGCCAGGGAGAAGCCCGTTTCCGGGTGCTTGATTTCGGACAGGTTGTAGCCCAGGGCCAGACGGGTGGTAATCTTAGCAATGGGATAACCCGTGGCTTTGGAAGCCAGCGCGGAGGAACGGGATACGCGGGGGTTCACCTCGATCACCGCGTACTCGCTGCCGTCGGGCTTTAAGGCGAACTGGCAGTTGCACCCGCCCACAATGCCGATGGCCGCCACGATGTCCAGCGCTGCCTGCCGCAGCATGGCGAATTCCCGCTCGTTCAGGGTCAGGGCAGGGGCCGCCACGATGGAATCGCCGGTGTGCACGCCCACGGGGTCGATGTTCTCCATGGAACACACGCTCACCGCGCAGCCCGTGGCGTCCCGCATGGTTTCAAACTCGATTTCCTTCCAGCCGGAAATGCATTTCTCTACCAGAATCTGGGTGATGGGAGACATATCCAGGCCGGTCTTGGCGATGGTTTTCAGTTCCTCGGGGGTGTCAGCGATACCGCCGCCGGTGCCGCCCAGGGTGAAGGCGGGCCGCACGATGATGGGATAGCCGATTTCCGCCGCGATTTTCAGCGCGGTGTCCACGTCCTGGGCAATAGCGGACGGCACGCAGGGCTGGCCGATGGAAGCCATGGTTTCCCGGAACAGCTCGCGGTCCTCCGCCTTGTCGATGCCGTCAATGTCCGTGCCCAGCAATTTAACGCCGTACTTTTCCAGCGTGCCGTTGCGCTTGAGCTGCATGGCGATGGTCAGGCCGGTCTGGCCGCCCAGGCCCGCCAGCAGGCCGTCCGGGCGCTCTTTTTCAATGACTCGCGCCACGGTCTCTGCGTTCAGGGCTTCCAGATAGATTTCATTGGCCAAATGCTGGTCGGTCATGATGGTGGCGGGGTTGGAGTTCACCAGCACCGTGTCCAGCCCTTCCTCTTTCAGCACCCGGCACGCCTGCGCCCCGGCGTAGTCAAATTCCGCCGCCTGCCCGATCACAATGGGGCCGGAACCGATGACCATGACTTTGTGGATTGATTTATCTCTTGGCATAATCTTCTTCCGTCCTTTGCAAAAAATCTTGTTTTTTCATGACTGCCTGAAGTTCTTCGTACTCTTTTTCTTCAAGTGGAATCAATAAAACGCGAATATCAAACTGACGAATTGCTTCCGCTAATGCACTGGTTCCGGTTAATTGCTGATACTCCTCTTTACTGCACACCACAATATATTTTTGAAAAGTGCAGCCCATTATTTTATCGTGAAGCAGCATTTTTAAAATATCAGAGGCTATTTTATCTGGCTGTCCACCTTTTAACTTTCCTGCGTGTGCATGTATTTCACCAATGATGCAATGCTCTTTGGAATAAAAATCAGGTACAATTGATACAGTTGGATCAGACTGTACCAACAGGTTTGGGTTTGATTCCAATTCTACGCCCAAACTTCTTTGAGTTTCCATAAACAGCTTATCTTCCAATTTGCGCTGATATTCAGAAGATGAATTACTGAACTTGCTCATTGATCTCCTTTTTCTAATCCTTGACATTCTGGCAATTCTGCGTATAATAAAAGACAGGGAGTGTGTTGGCTCCGCGGAGCTTGCTCACCTACCGGCGAGTCAAGTCCATAAAGCCACCGCGCATTTGGCGATACGCGGTGGCTTTCTCGTTACTTCTTTTGATTGTACATTTCAATCAATTTCAGCAAGAGGGTCGTAGCTGCAATACAAATCATGACGATTTCGTATGTGCTCATGGCCAACACCTGCCTTTCTTTTGTAAGTCCAGCAGGCGCAAGCTTCGCGTATCTCTCCCTGTCCTGCCATCCGATTGTTCGGCTGGCTTTTATATTATAAACCGAATCGGATGGACAGCCAAGGAAATGTTACAATTATATTACGAAAGATAAATTGGTCTCTTTGGTTCTTTCTCTGACCCAGAGAAAGAACACGTTCCCCTCACAATGTCGCCGCCATGACGGCCTTGATGGTATGCATGCGGTTTTCGGCCTCGTCGAACACGATGGACTGGGGGCCTTCAAACACGTCGTCGGTGACCTCCATGGCGGTGAGGCCGAACTTCTCATGGATTTTCTGGCCGATGGTGGTGTTGAGGTCGTGGAAGGAGGGCAGGCAGTGCATGAAGCGGCACTGGGGCCCGGCGGCTTCCATGACGGCGGCGTTCACCTGATAGGGCAAAAGCGCCTTGATGCGCTCGGCCCAGACCGCGTCAGGCTCGCCCATAGACACCCACACGTCGGTATAAATCACGTCCGCGCCTTGGGCGGCGGCGATGGGGTCTTCCATAAAGTCAATGCTCGCGCCGGTTTCGGCGGCAATGGCCCGGCACTGTTCGGTCAACGCGGCAGGAGGAAAGTACGCTTTCGGCGCGCAGGCCACGAACCGCATCCCCATCTTGGCACAGCCGATCATGAGCGAATCGCCCATGTTGTAGCGGGCGTCGCCGTAATACACCAGCTTTTTTCCTTTCAGTTCCCCGAAATGCTCCCGGATGGTGAGAAAGTCGGCCAGAATCTGGGTGGGATGGTACTCGTTGGTCAGGCCGTTCCATACCGGCACCCCTGAATATTTTTTCAGCGCTTCCACGATCTCCTGGCCGTAGCCCCGGTACTCGATTCCATCATACATCCTGCCCAGTACCCGGGCAGTGTCGGCGATGCTTTCCTTTTTGCCGATCTGGCTGCCGGAGGGGTCGAGGTAGGTGGAGTGCATTCCTAAGTCCGCCGCCGCCACCTCGAAGGAGCAGCGCGTGCGGGTGCTGGTCTTTTCAAAAATCAGGGCCACGTTTTTCCCCTCGTGCATCCTGTGGGCGATCCCCGCCTTTTTCTTCGCCTTCAAGTCCGCCGCCAGATCGAGCAAATAACTGATTTCATCCGGAGTATAGTCCAGCAGCGTCAAAAAACTCCGTCCCTTTAAATTCATGGCCACATCCCCTGTTCCGTTAGTTTCTGTATATTCATGCAAATTTCTTTCTTTTCTGCATGAATATACATCATTATATCCCCGTAAGCTTTGCTTGTCAATGGAGTATTCAGAAAAATAAAAACAAAAGAAAAAATATACAGAGAAAAAACGGTAAACGCCTGCTTGACGGAGGCGGAAAAGCGTGGTTTAATGGCGAGGTAAGCAAGCAAAAATGGGAGGTTTCTTCATGCTTTCATTTGAGAACGACTATTCCGAAGGGGCGCATCCAAAGCTGCTGCAGGCGCTTGTGGACACGAATCTGGTCCAGCAGGTAGGCTATGGGGAGGACGAATATTCCCTCCGGGCGAAAGACAAAATCCGGTCTGCTATCGGCGACCCGGACGCGGACATTTTCTTTTTGATCGGCGGCACCCAGAGCAACCAGGTGGTCATCGACGGCCTGCTGCACAGCACGGAGGGCGTGATCTCCGCCGCGACGGGCCACGTGAACGTGCATGAAGCCGGAGCCATCGAGTTTACCGGCCACAAGGTGCTGACCCTGCCCGCCCATGACGGGAAGATCGACCCGGACGAATTGGCTGCGTATCTGCGCGATTATTACGCCGACCCCACGTATCCCCACATGGTTTTTCCCGGCGGGGTCTACATTTCCCACCCCACGGAATACGGCACGCTGTACACGAAGGCAGAGCTGGAAAAGCTGCATAAAGTATGCAGGGAATACCTGATTCCCCTGTTCCTGGACGGCGCGCGGCTGGGCTACGGCCTGATGAGCGATGAAACCGATGTGACGCTTTCCGACATCGCCGCGCTGTGCGACGCCTTTTACATCGGCGGAACGAAGGTCGGAGCGCTCTGCGGCGAGGCGGTGGTGTTCCCACGCCACGGCGCGCCCAAGCGCTTCGTCACCCACATCAAGCAGCATGGGGCAATGGTGGCGAAGGGCCGCCTGATCGGCGTGCAGTTCGACGCGCTGTTCACCGACGGCCTGTACTTTGACATCAGCCACCACGCCATCGACATGGCGAAGAAACTGAAACAGGGCTTCTCGGAACGCGGCTATCGCTTCTTCATCGATTCCCCCACCAACCAGCAATTCGTGATCGTGAGCAACGAAACCCTTGCCCGTTTAGCTGATAAAGTGCGTTATTCCTACTGGCAGAAGTATGATGACGCGCATTCCGTTGTGCGTTTCGCCACATCCTGGGCCACGCCGCCTGAGAACATCGACGCGCTCATGGCGCTGCTGGACGCGGTGCGGGAATGACGGCATTTTGATCATTTATCGTTGCTCATCCTGAAAGAAGAATGACCTGTCTGGACACCGCATATAATAATCTGAACATAATTTCAGAGATCAAAAGCGCCGCCCTCGGGCGGCGCTTTGCCAATATATCAGCTTGTTAATTCACAGTCAGCGTGGCGATGCCGGAATACACAGATCCAACGCTGTTGGTCACCTTGCAGCGGTACTGATAGCCGTTATGCCGCGCGGCGGTGGTCAAACGGTAGGTAGCGGATGTGCCATTGTTCTGCACCGGTATCCAGTCTCCTGATGCAGGAGTACGGTAATACCATTGATAGCTGGTCGCGCCGTCGGCAGTCACTGTGAAAGCGGCCATCGAGCCTTCTTTCACCTTCACGTTTCCAGGCTGGCCGATGATGACGGGCAATGTTCTCACGGTCAGCGTGACGGTATTGGACCAGACATATCCGGCGCTGTTGGACACCTTGACGCGATACTTGTATCCGTTGTGGCGCGCCGCTGTCGTCAGCGTATACGTGGCAGAACTTCCGTTGTTGCTCACCGCGTACCAGGTGGAATCGCCCGGTTTCTGGTAATGCCACTGATAACCCGTCGCGCCGGTGGCGACTACCTTGAACGTAGCTTTCGCGCCTTCATTGACCGTAACGCTGACCGGCTGGGTGGTGATGACGGGCTTGGAATTGGAAATTACAATCAGCGTGACGGTGTTCGACCAGACATACCCCACATTGTTGGACACCTTGACACGATACTTGTATCCATTGTGGCGCGCCGCCGTCGTCAGCGTATACGTGGCAGACGTACCATTATTGCTCACCGCGTACCAGGTGGAATCACCCGGTTTCTGGTAATGCCACTGATAGCCCGTCGCGCCGGTGGCGACCACCTTGAACGTAGCTTTCGCGCCTTCATTGACCGTAACGCTGACCGGCTGGGTTGTGATGACGGGCTTGGAATTGGTGATTACAGTCAGCGTGACGGTGTTCGACCATACATACCCCACATTGTTGGATACCTTGACGCGATACTTGTATCCGTTGTGGCGCGCCGCCGTCGTCAGCGTATACGTGGCAGAAGTTCCGTTATTGCTCACCGCGTACCATGTAGAATCGCCCGGTTTCTGGTAATGCCACTGATAACTGTTCGCCCCGGAAGCGACCACCTTGAACGTAGCCTTTTCGCCTTCATTCACCGTCTTGCTTGTGGGCTGGGAGGTGATTGTGGGTTTTGAGGCGGATATCACTGTCAGCGTGGCAATATTCGAATACACAGAGCCCGCGCTGTTCGTCACCTTGCACCGGTATTGATAGCCGTTGTGCCGCGCTTGCGCGGTGAGGGAATAGGTAGCGGATGTTCCGTTATTCGAGACAGCCGTCCAGGTGTCAGAAGAAGGACTGCGATATTGCCATTGATAAGAGGACGCGTATTGGGCGACCACTCTGAAGGAGGCTACGCTGCCTTCGTTTACAGTGACGTTGGCAGGATGGCTCGTGATGATGGGTTTGATCAGCGACACGTTGATGCCATGACTGTTTGCGTATTGTTCCGCAGTCGAACCTTTAAAGCAATAAATGGTCAAATCGCTGGGGCAGCCGTCGAAAATGTAATCGTAAAGTGTGACCGTGCCGTTCAGAATAGTCACGCTCCTCAGATTGTTACAGTTGGCAAAAGCCCATCTGCCAATTTTGATTACACTGGCGGGGATTTTTATACTCGTCAGACTGGAACATCTGGCAAAAGCATGTTCGCCAAGTTCGGTCACACTGGATGGAATGCTGACGCTTTGCAGCTTGCCGCACCACTGGAAAGCGCTGTCGCCGATTTTTGTCACGGTAGACGGAATGCTGATGCTCGTCATCTCCTGGCAATTGTAGAAAGCATCATCGCCGATCGTAGTCACGCCAGACTGAATCCTCGCCTCAACGACGGTTGTGGACCATGCGCTTGTCGGCCCTAAATAATCCGCCCAGGGTCCGGTGCCGGAAATCGTCAAAACACCGTTATCCGTCAGTCTCCAGGTCAGGTTGTCGCCGCAGACGCCCGTTTTTTCGGCTGTCGCCAGAAAGGGCAGTCCAACAATACAGAAGATCATCAGAACCAGAATCAGATACCGCGTCTTCATCGAATGTTCCTCCTTTGCAGTTTACAGAAAAAGCAGTCACTGAAAGTATAACTTTTTCTTCTTCCAAAATCAAGAAATAATGGAATTCACAGGTTAATTATATAAAAACTACTGCATCAGTCGGTCATGTTGAGAAACGGTGAAAAACAAGCGCTTGCGGCATGACGCACATTCCTATAATCGCTGATCCCCGCGCAGGATGGCGTACAGCGCCACATCCACAAAACAGCCTTTGTTTTTGATGCGCTGGCGGAGAACGCCTTCATACTTCATTCCCACATGCGCCATCACTTTGCCGGAGGCGGGGTTGCTGGTTTCGTGCTGCGCTTCGATGCGGTTGAGCCCCAGTTCGTCAAAGCCGAAGCGGATCACTTCCCGCAGCGCTTCGGTCATAATACCCCGGTTCCAATAATCGCGGCTCAGGCTGTAGCCCACCTCGGCGCTCTTGTAATCAGGGTTGAGCCACATGAAACCGACGGTGCCGATCATACGGCCCGAATCCTTCAGTACGATGGCGAAGGAGCCGGGCAGCCCGCGATGGTACTGGCGAATGGCGGCGCGGAGGAACCGGCGGGAATCCCAAATGCTCTCGTGCGTATCCCACAGCACGTGGCGGCTGACCTCCGGGTCTTTGGCGTAAGCGAATAAATCATCGGCGTCGCGCATTCGCAGCGGACGCAGAATGAGCCGTTCCGTTTTCAAAACAGGCAGATGGGAAAAAATCCCTTGAAAAAACTGCATGGGTCGTTCCTTTTTCTTGCGTATGGTTCCGGGCTTACACGCTTCTGGACGGGGCGAAAATGAACGGGGAATTGCCGACGGAAAGCGCGCAGACGAACAGCGCAACGCCGACCGCGAGCAGCAGGAGGAACGCGGCCAGAACGGCGTAATAGACGGGATGCCTTTCTTTCTTCATTTTCATTTGGCCTCGCGGGACGCGCGCGCCGCGCCGAACCGCGGCACGGACGCGCCTGCGCCCATCAGCGGCATATCGCGCAGCGACAGGATCTGTTTTGCCAGCAGCAGGCCCACCAGGGTCTTTCCGTCCTGAATCTCGCCGGAAACACACTGGGCAATGGCGTCGTCAAGCGGGATTTTTTTCAGGCGCAGGAATTCGTCCGCATCGGGATGGGCGGGATGCTGGCTCAGGCCGGTGGCAAGATAAATAGAAATGCGCTCGTTGCAGAAGCCGGGCGTGGTATACACGCTGGTCAGCTTCTGCCAGTGCTCGGCCTGCAAGCCGGTTTCCTCCTCCAGCTCGCGCTTCGCCGCCTCAAAGGGGTCTTCATTCGGGGAATCCAGCTTGCCCGCGGGAATCTCCCAGGTACATTGGTCAATGGCGACCCGATGCTGGCGCACCATCGTCACCATGCCTGAGTCATCCACCGGCACGATGGCGGAAGCGCCGTTGTGCTTTACGATTTCGCGCATGGCTGTGCCGCCGTTCGGCAGCTCCACCTGCCACTTTTCCACCCGGATGATCTTGCCCGGATAGATTTCTTCGCCGGACAAAAACTGTTCCCGCAGCTGGCTGTCAAGCGTATTTTGATCGCGCATCGCTTTTTTCTCACCTTTCGGAATGTTTGTTTCAAAAAGAACCATTTGTTATTATTCCACGCGGCAGCCTCATTTCCTCCATGAAAAAGCAAAAACCCGGAGAAACAAGCATTGTTTCTCCGGCGATCGTTTGATATTATTCTTTCCGTTCGTCGCCCCAGAAGAACAGGGCCACGGTGCCGGGGCCGGTATGGCTGCCGATGGTGGTGCCGATGGAGTTGATGAGCACTTTGCCGTTGAGTTTGGGGAACGCGGCTTCCACCAGGCGGGCGACTTCCTCCGCGTCCTTCTCACAGGCGGAATTGGAAATGAAGCACTTGCCGTTGTAATCCGAGCCATTCATAGCATGGGCTTTCATCTGCTCCACGATGCGGGTGATGACCCGTTTTTTCGTGCGAATCTTTTCGCGCGGGATCAGGCGGCCCAGGTGGTCCATATTCAGCAGCGGGCAGATGCTCAGCGCGGTGCCGAACCAGCCTGCGGCCTTGGAAATGCGCCCGCCCTTGACGTAGAAGGTCAGGTCGGTGGAGAAGAACCAGTGGTGTACCTCCAGCTTGTGCGCTTCCGTCCAATCATGGAGCCGGTCGATATCCATGCCGCCGTCGCGGAAATCGGCCAGGGTGTCCATCAGCAGGCCATAGCCGGAGGACGCGCCGAGGGAATCCACGATGTAGATTTTACGCTCGGGATACTTTTCCTGAAGCTGTTCCTTCGCCATCACCGCGGAATTGTACACGCCCGAAATGCCGCTGGAAAGGCAGACATGCAGGATATCCTTCCCCGCTTCGAGGAAAGGCGTGAAGTATTCGATAAACTCTCCCTCGTTCACCTGTGAAGTGCGGGTCTCCGCGCCGTTCTGCATCGCCTTGTAGAAATCGGGGAATGAAATGCTCTTTCCCAGATCGTCGTCATAGGGCTTGCCGTCCAGATAAAAATGGAAGCAAATATAATGAATGTCCCGGTCTTTAAAGTGCCTGTCGCTCAGGTCGGCCGTGGAACAGCAGCTCAGCACATAATCCTGCATAGCAACCGTCCTCTCCCTAAAGAATTACCGGTCGGGAAAAAAGGTGTCCCGAGCCAGGTGGTTTCGCGTAAAATATTATAAAGTATAGCGTTTGTTCTGTCAAGCTGTGGGCAGAACCGGAAAACATAACAGCGCGCGCAAAAAGCCGGGCCCCGAAGAGCCCGGCGGGATGATCGTGACGCTTGTTTATGAAAAAGGCCCAAATGCCCTGTCACACAACCCGATGGCACGCAGCGAAATGGTTCGGCGCGATTTCACGCAACAGCGGCTTTTTCGTCCTGCATTCCTCCGTGCAGCGGGCGCAGCGGGTATGGAAGGGGCAGCCGCTCGGCGGGGCAGCGGGGTTGGGCACGTCGCCTTCCAGGATGATGTGCTGTTTTTTATTCGCCGGGTCGTGGGAGGGTACGGCGGAAAGCAGGGCCTGGGTGTAGGGGTGCGCCGGATGGCGGTAGACTTCCTCCGTGTCTCCCGTTTCCATGAGGGAACCCAGGTACATCACGCCCACGCTGTCGCTGATGTGGCGCACCACGTTCAGATCGTGGGAAATGAACACCATGGAAAGCTGCATTTCCTGCTGCAATTCCATCATCAAATTCAAAATCTGCGCCTGAATGGACACGTCCAGGGCGGACACCGGTTCGTCCGCCACCACGAAGCTGGGGTGAGTGATCAGCGCCCGGGCGATGGAAATGCGCTGCTTCTGGCCGCCGGAAAACTGATGGGGATAGCGCTCCAACTGATCGGGCGTCATGCCGATGAGGCGAAGCATGTCCTCAACCCGCTCCCGAAGCTCCTGGGGCGGCAGATTAAAATGCACTTTCAATGGCTCACTGAGCAGCTTCCACACGTTCATCCGGGGATTCAGGGAGGAATAGGGGTTCTGGAAAATGAACTGCATGTCCCGGCGTTTGAGGCGCATTTCCTCCTCCGTCAGCTTCCCCAGGTTTTCGCCGTTGAAGTACACCTCGCCGCCGGTAGGTTCGATCAGGCGCAGGATGGCGGAGCCGGTGGTGCTTTTGCCGCAGCCGGATTCTCCCACCAAGGCGAACACCTCCCGCCGCCGGACGGAAAAGCTCATGTCTTCCACGGCGTGGACGTGGCCCACGACCTTCTTCATGAGGCCCCGCCGGATGGGAAAATACACCTGCAAGTTGCGGGCTTCCAGCAGCTTTTCTTTTTCGCTCATGCTTCCACCTCCCCGCTGTGGAGGAAACAGCGGCACAGATGGCCGGGGGCCGTTTCCGTCAGCGCCGGCATACCCGCTTTGCATTTCTCCGTACATTTGTCGCACCGGTCGGCAAACCGGCAGCCCGCGCTCCACTGACCGCCGGGGGGCACGATGCCGGGGATGGTGTACAGCTTGCGGGTTTCCCCGCCCAGGCTGGTCACAGCCCGAAGCAGGCCCAGGGTGTAGGGGTGAGACGGATGGGAGAACAGCTCCAGCGCCGACGACTGTTCCACGATCTGCCCGGCGTAGAACACCGCCACCTCCTCGCAGGTCTCCGCGATCACGCCCAGGTCGTGGGTGATCATGATGATGGAAGTATCGTTCTGCTCTTTCAGGTCGTTCATCAGCTTCAAAATCTGCGCCTGGATGGTCACGTCCAGGGCGGTGGTGGGCTCGTCCGCCAGCAAAAGCCTTGGGGCGTTGATGAGCGCGATGGCGATCATGATGCGCTGCAACTGCCCGCCGGAAAGCTGGTGGGCATAGGAGGACAGGGTCTGTTCCGGGCGCGGGATGTTCACCCGCCGCAGCATATCCAGGGCTTTTTCCCGCATTTCGCCTTTGCCCATGCCGGGATGGTGGAAGGAGAGCGCTTCGTACATCTGGCTTTCCACGGTGAAGATGGGGTCGAGAGAGGTCATGGGCTCCTGAAAGATCATGGAGATTTCCCGGCCCCGCACAGCGCGCATTTCTTTCTTGCTCAGGTTCAGCAGTTCCTTTTCCCCATCCTTGCTGTCATAGCGGATGGAGCCTTCGCTCACCCGCAAAGGGTAGGGCAGCAGGCCCAGAATGGCGTTGGCGGTGATGGATTTGCCACAGCCCGATTCGCCCACCACGCCGAAGGAGCATTTCTTTTTAACGCTCAAATCCACCTTGTCCAGCAGGCGGACGGTGTTCTTGCCCCGGAGGGTGGTGATTTTCAGATTCCGGATCTCCAATAAATTTTCCATCACGTACCCTCCTTTACAGCTTCAGTTTCGGGTCGAGCACGTCCCGCAGGGCGTCGCCCAGGATGTTGAAGGACAGGATGGTCATAATGATGAACAGCGCCGGGAAAATCACCAGCCAGGGAGCGCGCTCCATGTATTTCCGGGCATCGGAAAGCATACTGCCCCAGGAGGGATTGGGGGGCTGGATGCCCAGGCCCAGGAAGCTCATGGACGCTTCCGTCAGGATGGCGCCGGAGAGCGCCAGGGTGGCCTGCACGGTGAAGGGAGCCATCACGTTGGGCGTGACGTGTTTGAACAGAATGCTCATTTTTTTCAGGCCGATGGAGCGGGCGTTGGCGATGTAGTCCGTAGATTTCACGGTTTTCACCGAGGCCCGCACCGTGCGGCAGAACACGGGGATATTCACGATGCCGATGGCGATCATGGTGTTCACGATGCTGGTGCCCAGGGCAGACACGATGAACAGCGCCAGCAGGATGGAGGGGAACGCGAAAATCACGTCCATCACCATCATGATGACGGATTCGATCTTCCCCTCAAAGAATCCGGCAATCATCCCAAACAGGTAGCCGAACCCTGCCGCGATGCCCACGGCCACGATGCCTACCACCAGCGACACCCGGGCACCGTAGACGATGCGGCTAAACACGTCCCGGCCGAAATTGTCCGTGCCGAACCAGAACTGGGCGCTGGGGCCGGTGAGCTTGGCCCGGGCGTTCATCTTCGCCACGTCGTACTGGGCGATCCACGGCGCGAACACGGCCAGCAAAATCACGATGCCCACGCCGATCATGCCCGCCCGGCCCATGGGGTCGCGCCAGAGCTGGCGCAGCAGGCTTTCGTTGCCGGGCAGGGAACGGTTTTTTATCGGACGATTCTTCTTTTTCATCTCCGTCCCCTCCTCAGCTGTACGAAATGCGCGGGTCGATGTAGGTATACAGGATGTCCACCAGCAGGTTGATGATCACGTACAGGAACGCGATGAACAGCACGCAGCCCTGCACCACCGGATAATCCCGCTGGGAAATGCCAGTCAGCGTAAACTGGCCCAGGCCGGGAATGGAGAAAATCTGCTCGATCACCACCGTGCCGCCCATGAGGCCGCCGATTTGCATCCCGATCAGGGTGACGATGGGGATGGAGCTGTTCTTGAAGGCGTGGCGGAAGATCGTCACCCGCTCCGGCGCGCCTTTGGCCCGCACGGCTTTGATGTAGTCCTGCCGCAGCACCTCCAGCATGGAGGAGCGCGTCATGCGCATCACCGACCCCGCCATCACTGAGCCCAGTATAAACGCGGGCAGCAGCATGATTTCCATGTTCTTGCCGAAGTTTTCAAACAAGCCCACGTATTTCACCGGCGAGTAATAGTTGAACGCCTTGGAGAAAAACAGGATCAGCAGCGTGGCTGAGGCGAAGTTGGGAATGCTCACACCCAGCAACGCCACCACGCGCACAATGCGGTCAATCACGCTGTTGCGTTTGAGCGCCGAGAGAATACCCAGCGGCAGCGCGATGATCCAGGCGATCACGCAAGCGAGGATGGCCAGTTCCGCGGAGATCTTGAACCGGCTCATGATCTCCGGGAATACCGGCGCGCCTGTACGGAAGGATTCGCCGAAATCCCCGGTGAGGGCCTTGCCGATCCAGGAAAAATACTGCTGGATCAGCGGCTTGTCCAGCCCCAGCTTCGCTTCCCACATGGCACGCAGCTCCGGTGTTTCCTCGATGCCTAAAATGCCCGATACCACGTCGCCGGGGATTAGCTGCATGATGATAAAGATGGCGATGCTGACGCCGATCAGAATGGGGATCAGCGTCAGCAGGCGGCGGATGATGTAGTCACGCATAAGTTTCTCCTGATGTGAAAGAATGAGCGGAAACCACAACGATGTTGGATCATCGGCGCGGTGCATACAGGGCAAACGCACGAATGAATAAACTGTTACAAACCGTTCCAAAAGCCTTCCCCTTGAGGGGAAGGTGGGCCGCGAAGCGGCTCGGATGAGGTGACCAAGCGAATCGAAACGAAAGTAACTTGTCTTAAGTCCGGCAAATCACCTCATCAGTCAGGCGCGAATGAACTTGGTGACACTTGCCATCTTGCTTCCGCGCCTGACAGCTTCCCCTCAAGGGGAAGCCTTTTGGCTGGTTCCCCACTTTACACATAAGATCTACTGAATGATAGTGCTTCACTTTAGATAACCGCAGAAAAGAGAGCAGTTTTAGCAGAGTATAGCCAAATTGAAAAAAGCAGAAAATCAGGCAGGCGTCCTTCGGAACAGAGCGCCTGCCTGAAAATAGGCTATTCCGTTACTTCGCCAGAGTCACGCCGGAGAAGTTATTGGCGTTGGAGGCGTTGGGAGCAAAGCCCTGCAGCGCGGTGGAGGCCAGGAAGTATTCCTGGGGGCTGGCCACGATGGCGACCACGCAGTCGTTCAGGATGATGTTGGTGGCTTCCTTATAGTATTCCTCGCGCTTGGCGGTGTCGGTGGTGGACTGGGCCAGTTCGCACAGCTCGTCCACCCGGGCGTTGGAATAATCCTGGATGTTGGCGGAGGAACCGGTCTTGAAGAAGAAGCCCACCGCGCGGCTGGGGTCGCTGCCCGCGCCGTTCTGGCACACCATGATGTCAAAGTCGTGGCCGGTCCAGGCGTCCAGGTACTGGCCGCGCTCCACGTCCTGCACGTTGGCCTTGATGCCGATTTCAGCCAGCTGCTGTTCCACAACCAGGCCGGTGTCGCGGATGCTGTCCAGCAGGCCCACGATGATGTTGGTTTCAAAGCCGTTGGGATAGCCCGCTTCGGCAAGCAGCGCCTTGGCCTTTTCGATGTTCTGGGTATAGTATTCGTTCTCGGCCACATCCACAGCCCAGTGGCCCATGGAGGCGGGCACGAAGCCGGACAGTACCGCTTTGCCGTTGAAGGCGAATTCGATGATCTCCTCGCGGTTCAGGGCCAGGTTGATGGCCTGACGCACCAGGGGATTGTCAAAAGGCGCACGGTTCGGGTTCAGGAACAGGCCGGTGTAGTTGCGGCTCTGATAGGAAACGGTCTGGATGTTGGCGTCGTTCTCAACCAGGTCCAGCATGGCGGTGTCGGCCACGATCAGATCCACCGCGCCGGTGCGCAGGGCGGCCAGACGGGCGGAAGCGTCGGTCAGCACATAGAATTCGATGGCGTCAAAGGTTGCCTTGCCCGCTTCGTCGAAGTACTCGGGGAAGGCTTTCACGGTGATGCTGTTGTCCGGCACCCATTCGCCCAGGGTGTAGGGGCCGGTGCCGCCGTCAGCCAGCAGGAGGCTGCCGTCGTTGGCTTCCACCACTTCCTTGGCCACGATGGAGCAGTAGGAGGAGGAGAGGTTGGCCAGGAACGGCGCGTTGATGTTCTTCAGCGTGATCTTCACGGTGTACTCGTCGATCACTTCCACGGTGTCGATATCGCCCGCGTAGCTGCTGGAATTGCCCAGAGCGCCGGTGGCGGGGTCAAGGATGCGCTCGAAGGAATATTTTACGTCCTCAGCGGTCATCTTACGTCCGTTGTGGAACTTGACGTTCTGCGCCAGATGGAAGATGTAGGTCACATCGTCGGGCTGCTCCCAGCTGGTGGCCAGCTCGGGGATGACGTTCAGGTTTTCGTCCACGTCCACCAGGGTGTTGTACATCTGGCCGATCATACGCATGGAGGCCACGGCGGAAATGGTATGGGGGTCAAAGCCGCCCGCGGCGTCGGCGTCCACGCCGTAACGCAGCACGTTTTCTTCCGCCAGGGAGACGGAAACCATCGTCAGCGCCATAACCAGCGCCAGCAGCAGGGCAAACAGTTTCTTCATGAAAACACCTCTTTCCGTATATTCAAAGCGCGTCCGCGCCTTGGTTCAGATGCTGAAGTGCAGATGATATGCGGTTCATTCATTGATCACGGTTATTGTATCATATTTTCCGTTTCGGCACAAGCAAATAAGAAAAAAATACTTTGGTACAGTTTGGGTTGCGATTCAGATTTTCACCGTCGATAAGATTCCCGCCTCAGGCGGTCATCGACGGTTCGTCCCCTTCCGAGAAAGGCTGTAAAAAGCAAAAGCTTTCTCTGTAAGACTCAACCTACTGTGTTTGTTTTCCTTTATAGCTTTCTTGGATGAGGGTCTGGGTGAATGGTGACCAGTTTGGAAGCCTGATCCTGTATAAACAAACCTCGGTCCTTGCCTGCCGCATTTCCATGTGATATAATGAACGCAGATCGGAAAGGAGGCCCCGCTATGCCTTATGATCTCACGGACCCGCTGGTGATCGGCATTTCATCCCGCGCGCTTTTTGACCTGGAGGAAGAAAACCGCATCTATGAAGAGCAGGGCCTTGCCGCGTACGCGGAATACCAGCTGCGGAACGAAGAAAAAATCCTTAAGCCCGGCGTCGGCTTTGAGCTCGTGCGCGCGTTTCTTCGGCTGAACGAAAACGAAGCGGGGCGGCGGCTGGTGGAAGTGATCGTGATGTCCCGCAACAGCCCGGACACCAGCCTGCGCATTTTTAACTCCATCGAGCGCTATGGGCTGGACATCACGCGGGCCGCGCTGGCGGGCGGCGCGTCGGTCGCGCCGTACCTGACGGCGTTCAGCACCGATCTGTTCCTTTCCGCCGAGCCCACGGACGTGCAGAAGGCCATCAATTCCGGCGTGGCCGCGGGCGTGCTGCTGACCTCCAGCATCCCGGCGGGGCATGACAGCAAAGTGGATCAGATCCGCATCGCCTTTGACGGGGACGCCGTCCTGTTCGGCGCGGAGGCGGAGCGCATTTACCAGCACGCGGGCATCGCCGCGTTCCAGGAGCACGAGCGCAGCCACGCGAACGATCCGCTGCCCAAAGGCCCCTTCGCCAATTTCCTGATGGCGCTGTCCAACATCCAGGCCATGTTCCCGGACAAGGACAGGGCCCCCATCCGCACCGCGCTGGTGACCTCCCGCATGGCCCCCGCCCACACCCGGGCGATCAAAACCCTGCGGCAATGGGGCGTGCGGGTGGACGAAGCGTTCTTCCTGGGCGGCGTGTCCAAGAAGGATATCCTGGCCAGCTTCGGCGCGCATATCTTTTTTGACGACCAGCACGCCCACGCCGATCCCGCTTCGGAGGTCGTGGCTTCCGCGGTGGTTCCCTACCGCGAGGGCGACGATCCGTCAAAGTAATAAGGCTTACAAGTATGTGCTCGCCGTATAATAAAACCGTCGTCCGGTGATGCGGCGGATGAATCAGCGTTCGCCTTTCATAGGTTTTTTCCGGTAAAACTGAAAAAACATATTGACAAAGCGGCAATTATATTGTATTATTAACGTCGCACTATGAAAGTGCGCGTGACGCGGGGTAGAGCAGTTCGGTAGCTCGTCGGGCTCATAACCCGGAGGTCGAGGGTTCAAGTCCCTCCCCCGCAACCAATTTGGCTCCGTAGCTCAGCTGGCTAGAGCATTCGGTTCATACCCGGAGTGTCAATGGTTCGAATCCGTTCGGAGCCACTAAGAGAGAAAAGTGAGTGTTTACAAGGCGTACAGCCTGTAGGCGCTCACTTTTTTCTTTGCTTTTTTGGAAAAAAATATTGTTGAGTGTCCTTTTTTTTGCCTTTAAAAATCCAAACCGATACAAAGAGGTTCCCGTAAAACCTTGCGGTACAAGGCTTCGCGGGCTTTTTTCTGTTCTGAACTGGTTCCAAAACGCATAAAAATCACGGTATATTCTCCATATAATTTCCCAATTTTTCCATTGATCGCCGCATCTGCCGCATTTGTGCATTCATGTATATTTTTCGAGTAAACGCTATATCAGTAGTGTATTTTGATTGTTTTTCCAGAAACAGGAACAGAAAAGGGGTTGACAATGCTTTATCACTTTGCTATGATAAAGCCACACTGAGGCGAAAGAGGAGTATCCTCTCAACCGATGGACAAGAGAGCGGCGGGCGGTGGGATCGCTGCGCATCGGCAGAGGTGAATGGGCTTTCAAGGGCGAACTGAAAAGGCAGGCAAGCCTGAGTAGGAGAGACGGAGATTTCCCTCCGTTATCAAAGGAAGCCGTATGATAGTACGGAATGAGTGGACGCGCGAGCGTCAAGCGGGGTGGCACCGCAGGAATGATCTTTCATCCCTGTCCCAGCAGAACAATACTGGGGCAGGGATTTTTATATGCTCTGCCCGACAAAAAGGAAGGAGCGATCCCCATGAAGGACACCAAGACCATCCCCTACAAGATTTACCTGGAAGAATCTGAACTGCCGACCACCTGGTACAACGTGCGGGCCGACATGAAGGAAAAGCCCGCTCCGCTGCTGATCCCCGGCACCCTCCAGCCCATGACTGCGGAGGAACTGGCCCCGGTTTTCTGCGATGAACTGGTGAAGCAGGAATTGGACAACGACACCCGCTTCTATCCCATCCCCCAGGAGATTCAGGATTTCTATAAAATGTACCGTCCCTCTCCGCTGGTGCGGGCATACTGCCTGGAGCAGAAGCTGGATACTCCGGCCAAAATCTACTACAAATTCGAGGGCAACAACACTTCCGGTTCCCACAAGCTGAACTCCGCCATCGCCCAGGCTTACTACGCCAAGCAGCAGGGCCTCAAGGGCGTCACCACCGAAACCGGCGCCGGCCAGTGGGGCACCGCGCTGAGCATGGCCTGCTCATATTTCGGCCTGGACTGCAAGGTATACATGGTGAAAGTCAGCTACGAGCAGAAGCCCTTCCGCCGCGAAGTCATGCGCACCTACGGGGCGTCCGTGGTTCCCTCTCCCTCCAATACCACCAATGTAGGCCGGGCCATCCTGGAGCAGTTCCCCGGCACGACCGGCAGCCTGGGCTGCGCCATTTCAGAAGCGGTGGAGGTCGCGGTCAGCAATCCCGGATACCGCTATGTGCTGGGAAGCGTGCTGAACCAGGTGCTGCTGCATCAGAGCGTCATCGGTGTGGAAACCAAAACCGCCATGGACAAATACGGCATTGTGCCGGATATCATCATTGGCTGCGCGGGCGGCGGCAGCAATCTGGGCGGCCTGATCGCTCCTTTCATGGGCGAGAAGCTGCGCGGTGAAAAGGACTACCGGTTTATCGCTGTCGAGCCCGCCTCCTGCCCCAGCTTCACCCGCGGCAAATTCGCCTACGACTTCTGTGATACCGGCAAGGTGTGTCCCATGGCGAAGATGTACACTTTGGGCAGCGGCTTCATCCCCGCCCCCAACCACGCGGGCGGCCTGCGTTACCATGGCATGAGCAGCATCCTGAGCCAGCTGTACCATGACGGCTATATGGAAGCCCGCGCCGTGGAGCAGACCAGCGTGTTCAAGGCCGCGGAGGAATTCGCCCGGGTGGAGGGCATCCTGCCCGCCCCGGAAAGCGCTCACGCCATCCGCGTGGCCATCGACGAAGCGCTGAAATGCAAGGAGACGGGCGAGGAAAAGACCATTCTCTTCGGCCTTACCGGCACCGGCTACTTCGATATGGTGGCTTATGAAAAGTTCCATGACGGCCTCATGAGCGATTATATCCCCACCGATGAAGAATTGCAGAAAGGATTTGACAGCCTCCCCAAAGTATGAGCTCTGACTGTTTTATACCAGCGTTTGAATAATCAGATCAAACCCTAAAATTCATAAAATGCTTGAAATTCCGAAAGGCGTTTCAGGCATTTTTTCTTTTCGGGCGCTGGCTCAACGCGCCCTTACAGTTTTCGGTGATTAACAGAGAATTGTCATACAAAAAGAAAACCCTGCACATATAGACCTGCCGGCTGTACCAAGTTTGTATATTGACATTTCTCTGCCTATTATGGTAAAATATAACTGGAAAAAAAACGTTTGTGAATTCCATACGCATCTTAAAGAAATCGTTGACGGAAGTGCTGAAAAGGAGGAAAATACCATGGAACACAGTGTAATCTCTGATATGATTCTGCGAAACGATATGGTACTGCAGGGGCAGCCCAAATGGACGTTTGGGAAAAACACCTGCAATACCTATGAACTGTTCGTATCTCACTTCCGCAATCAGGAGGGAAACCTGCTTCCCTCGTGGCCCATTCTTCAAATCGTGGAAAAGGACGACGCCCTGACCCAGCTCTTTTCCATCACACTGCTGTGGGAGGCCGTGCGTCAGACGGTAAAAATCAGCGACGAAGCGAACAGCAACATGACGCTGTCGCTGAACCTGCTGCCCAAATTCGCGGAATCCGAGCATTTTGTGGAGCAGGTGAGCAGCTGTCTGAAAGAGACCGGCCTGCAAAGCAAGCATCTCCAGTTCGAGGTCAGTGAGCTCCAGGATCTGAATCCCCAGGGCTGCGCCAATCTGAACTACATCCATGACGAGCTTGGCGTTTTGCTGGCGATGGGCAACTTCGGCACCAGGAACACGAATATGCCCTTGCTGTACCAGGTCCATTTTGATCTGCTGGAACTGGACAAGACCTATGCCGCCCAAATTCTCCAGAACGATCAGGCATATAAAACAGTCGTGGCGATCCAGCATCTGGCGGATGCCCTGGATATGCACGTCTGCGCCAAAGGGATCGACTCGCAGGAACAGTTTGAGGCGTTCGAGGAGATCGCGGTTTTCAAAGGCCAGGGTTCGCTCATCGGCCCTGTCATGTCCCTGGATGAATTGAAAGACTATGTGAAGCGCTACGGCCTGGAAAGAGGCCACAGCTGATTTGCGGATTCTTCAGAATTAGTCAAACGGCGTATCGTTTCACACAAGCGGTCAACAGCATCTGTCAGAAAATGAAATATCTTATTTCTGAATCCCATAGAGCGAAGCTGTTTCAAGATTTGCTCTATGGGATTCATTTCGGGCGTATATAAGGGTATAGAGAGCAACCGTGCATTTTCGGGACATATCAATGTTTTTAATCTGTGCCGGCACATTATTCCATTTTATTTCTGTTCAATCCAGTTTTCGTGTGATATACTTTATGATATGGAATAAAACCATGAAGAAAGCGAAAGGCGCGAAAAAATGCTGACGATCACGCGGGAACAGGCCAGACGGTTCATTCTCTGCAAGCAAGGCTTGCTGGGGAAGCATCGCTTTGTGGGAAAGGAAGGAGCATATCAGTATATTCGTCAGGCAGGCTGCATTCAGTTTGACCCGGTGGACGTATGCGGGAAGAATGCGGAACTGACGCTGCAATCCAGGGTCAAGGGTTTTACGAAGAAAATGCTTGCCGACCTTCTGTACAAAGATCGCCTGCTGGTGGACTACAGCGATAAGGAGCTTTCCATCTGGTCCCGGGAGGACTGGCCCTATTTTGCCGGCTACCGGGAGCGGAGCAAAGCCCATGGCGCTTCCTTTTCGGGCATCCCGGAATTGGAGGAGCAGGCGATTGCCTACATCCGAAAGCACGGCCCCGTCAGCAGCGACACCCTGCCCATCGAAGGAAAGATTTTCTGGCATTCCTCCATGCACTGGAGCGGGAACTGGGGCGGACTGTCCCAAGCCGCGCGGTCGGTGCTGGAGCAGTTATATACGGACGGCGTGCTGCTGATCCATCACAAAAGCGGTTCCCGAAAGTATTACGATCTGGCGGACAAGTATTTCAGTCCGGAGCTTCTGACCGCAGCGAACCCTTGCGAAGATGAAGCGTCCTTCCGCAAGTGGCGTGTCAAAAGACGCATCGGCGCGGTGGGACTTTTATGGAACCGGCGTTCCGACGCCTGGCTGGGCATTGACATGAATACCGTTCAGCGGGAGCAGGCATTTGAAGCATTGGAGCAGACGGAAGAAATCACGCCCGTGCAGGTAGAAAGCCTTCGATCTTCCATCTATATGCTGCATGAAGATCAGTCCTTGATGGAAGACGTGATTGCCGAAGCCATCGACGAAAAGCCGCGACTGGAATTCCTGGCTCCGCTGGACCCCATGCTGTGGGATCGAAAGCTGATCGAAGCGATCTGGGATTATCAGTATTCCTGGGAAATCTACACTCCGCAGGAGAAACGAAAGTACGGGTACTATGTGCTGCCCATGCTATGGGGAGATCGGTTCATCGGCAGGATCGAAGCCGCGGCAGACCGGAAAGCAGGCGCGCTCATCGTTAAAAATGTGTGGTATGAAAATGATATCCGGCAAACGAAAAAGCTGACGAACGCATTGGATGGCGCAATCGCTCGGCTGGCAAAGCTGAACAAAATGGAGCAGGTCTGTTTTACTCGACCGTAATACAGCGAAAAAGTTACTGGCAGGCAATGCGTGCGGTCAGCCACATTTCCCTTATGTATAAATGCCTTGTTTCCAACGCACAATAGACAGACGGTTTACGCTATTTTGTGTTGGAGGCGTTTCATGCGGCAGAAAGACAATGAGCATCCATCAATCACCGGGTATGCCCGTCTGCGGCCGACGGCGGGACTGAGCGGACATATCCGCCGGACGCTGCAGGCGGTGAGCCGCGTTCCCCGGGAGGACGTGTCCCCGGCGGGACAGTGGGTGGAGGATCACGCGCGGCTGCTGCTGGACACGGTGGACACGCTGAAACGCGGCCTGCGGTTCGCGCCGAAGCTGCCCGCGCGGATGGGTACGCCACGCCTGCTGCTGTTGGCGCGTGAGGCCGTAAACGAAGAAGAGCTGACGGAAGGCGCTCTGGTTCGCGTTTTCCGAGAGAAGCCGGGAGAAGAAGCCCTCACCCAGGCGGAAATCGACCTGCTGCCCCAGGCGCTTTCCTGTGCTTTGCTGGAAGAATTGAACGGCCTGCTGGATACCTGTATCCAGGAAGCGGAGCTGTATGCGCAATCGCGTGCATGGGCCGAAGCGCTGGCGGACGGGCGGAAGGACAGCCTGCCCCATGATCCGAATTTCCTGGGACTGGTGCTGCTTCGCCTGGATGAACAGGAGAACGCGGACGCGCTGCGCCGGGCGGACGAGCTGCTGGCCCGGGCAGGCGTGAAAGCGTCCGACGCCCTGCAAAAAGCCCAGGAGCAGTGGGAACAGGACGGGTTAAGGATGGGACGGATCATCAGCGCCCTGCGAAAAGCCGAACGCCTTCCCTATGACCGGATCGCAGAGCGCCTCAGCCCCGCCTCCAATGTTTTGCGGCAGGACGAGACCTATCGCCGCATGGACGCGGAAAGCCAGGCTTACTACCGCCAATGCGCCTGCCGCGCCGCGAAACGCTTTCATGTTTCCGAAGCCGACGCGGCGAAAGCGGCGGTGAATCTGGCAAAGGGAAAAGAGGGCGCGGAGGGGGAAGCAGGCTATTATCTCATCGAACGGCCCGATCTGATCGGCCTTGCGCTGGGCAGAAAAACTTCCGGCTTTGCACGCAGACACCGGCAGGGTTTCTTCCTGATGCCGCTGTATTTTTCCGCCGCGCTGTCGGTGGGGCTTGCGGCGTGGATGGGCGCTCCGTGGTACAGTTGGCTCCTTGTGCCGCTGTGCACGTCGGAAATCATTCGGCTGGTTTATTTCCGCATTCTGCGCAGGCGCTTCCCTCCGCGGATGCTGCCGCGGATAGCGCTCAAATCTCTTTCGCCGGAGAACCGCACGCTGGTGGTGATCCCCTGCCTGCTCACCGGCCGGAAGCAGGCCATACGCATGGCGAAGCAACTCGCGGTGCTGCGGGCGGCGAACCCTGACCGAAACCTTGAATACATGCTCCTGGGCGATTTTGCCGACAGCCGGGAGGAAACCGCGCCCGAGGATGACGAAATCCTTCTGGCCGCCCGGCTGAGCATCGAAGCGCTGAACCGGCAGCAGGGCGGCGGCTTCCTGTACCTGCACCGCGCCCGGAAATGGGACATGGGCCAGCGTCAGTTCACAGGCTGCGAGCGCAAGCGCGGCGCGCTGGAAGCCCTGAACCGGCTGATCGCGGACGGGGAATGCCGGGATACGTATCTGTATATGTCCATGGACGGAAAGGCCCTCCATGGGCGGTATGCTTTCGTGATTACCCTCGACGCCGACACCTTTCTGCCCGCAGGCGCTGCGCTGCGATTGGTGGGAGCCATGCTGCATCCGCTGCAGAAAGGCCGGGTGAACGTCATCCAGCCACGGATGGAGGTCAGGGCGGACGCAGTGCGCACCCGGGTTCAGGCGCTGCTTGGCGGCACAGGTGGGGCCGACCCCTATCACCTGTCCGTCCAGGACGTGTACCAGGATGTGTTCGGGAAGGGCTCTTTCGTGGGCAAGGGCATTTACGATCCGTTCATGTGGCTGAACGCGCTGGAAGGGCGTATTCCTGCCGGACGGCTGCTGAGCCACGACCTGATCGAGGGCGAAATCGCGGGGAGCGCTTTGGCGGACGACATCGCGCTTTACGACAGCCATCCCGCCACCCTCTCCGGCTGGCGCAGGCGTCTTCACCGCTGGACCCGGGGCGACTGGCAGCTGCTGCCCTTTCTGCTGGATGGGCGGCTGCCTTGGCTGTCCCGGCACAAAATATGGGATAACATGCGGCGCTCTTTCGTGCCTGCTGCCCAGGTCGGTCTGCTGCTGCTGGGAACGTGGCTGAACCTGCCCGTCCTGTTTCTTCTGGGCCTGCCCTGGCCCCTTCACGGCATGGGGCAGCGGCTTCTTTTGCTGCCTGGCAAAGCCCAGACGACCCTGGACGCCGTCTGCCGTTCCCTCTGGCGTCAGTTCGTGAGCCATCGGAATCTGCTTTCCTGGGTCACGGCGGCCCAGACCGAGGCGGACAGCCAGCTTCCTTTCCCCTGCGTTGCGGCGCAGCTGCTCTGCGGCGCGGGGATGCTGACGCTTTCCCTGCTGCCCGGCGGGTTCACGCCGGGCGTGATCGCGGGCGTCGGCTGGACCGCCGCGCCGCTGCTGCTCCGCTTTTTTGACGCGCCGGCAAACCGGCAGCGGCAGATGACGGAGGCGCAGAAGAAAAGCATCCGGCGGCTGGGCCTGGCTACCTGGCGGTTTTTTGAGGATACCGTAAACGCCGACACCCTGTTCCTGCCCCCGGACAACGTGCAGACCGACCCGGATAAAGGCCCTGCCCTGCGCACTTCGCCTACCAACATCGGCCTGTACCTGCTGTCCTGCTGCGCGGCCAGGGAACTGAGCTTCATTTCATCATCGGATATGGCAAAGCGCCTCAGCAATACCCTCGGAATCCTGGAAAAACTGGATACATGGAAGGGACATTTCTACAATTGGTATAACCTGAAAACCGGGGAAGCGCTTTCTCCCCGCTTCGTGTCCACGGTGGACTCGGGGAACCTGACGGGCTGCCTGTTTTGCTGTGCCAAACTCTGCAGGAATCATCTGTCCGAGTTACCGGAAACACTCAGCGATTTGCCCGCGCGCCTGGACGCCCTGGCCCGTCGGGCGGATTTCAAGGCGCTGTACGACGAAAAAGCCGAGCTGTTCCGTATCGGCTGGGAAGCGGAGGCTGACCGTCCGACCGCGGCGCATTACGACACCCTGGCCAGTGAAGCCCGCCTTACCTCCTATCTGGCGATCATGACGGGACAAATCAAGCGCAGACACTGGGGGCGGCTGAACCGGGCCGTCACGAGAGCGGGCGGCGGGCCGACGCTGCTGAGCTGGGGCGGCACGATGTTTGAATACCTGATGCCAAACCTGCTCCTGCCGCTGACTCCCGGCACGCTGCTGGGCGAAAGCGCCTTGAACGCCGTCCGCGCGCAGATGAGCGACCATCCCGAGCGGCCCTTCGGCGTCAGCGAAAGCGGCTATTCCGCCTTCGACCCGGAGCTGAATTATCAGTACCGGGCGTTCGGCCTTCCTTCGCTTGCCCGCAGCCAGGACACGGCGGGACAGGTGATCGCGCCTTACGCCTCCATGCTGGCCCTGCCCTTCTTCCCCCGGGCGGCAGCGGAGAACTTTGAGCGGATGCGAAAGCTCGGCTGGACGGACGAACACGGCCTGTTCGAGGCAGCGGATTACACGCCGCAGCGCATCGGTCCTGCGCCGCGCATCGTGAAAAGCCACATGACGCACCATCAGGGGATGATCCTGTGCTCAATATGCAATGCCCTGCGGGACAGCGCACTGGTTCGGGCTTTCATGGCTTCGCCGGAAGCCATGGCCCAGATCGACTTGCTGCTGGAACGCGCGCCGACAAAAGCCGCCAGGCGGCGGACGTTTCCCGCCCCCCGGCAGGAGGAAACGGCCTTTGGTTCCTTCCGCCGCGCTGCGCGGCCCGGATTGCCTTTGGACGCCAACGCCCTGTACGGAAACGACACCGCCTGGATCCTCACGGCGTACGGCCAGGGTTCTCTGAGCCATCGGGAGATGCAGGCCACCCGCTTTGATCCCGAAGCCGGAGCGCAGACCGGCCCACAGTTTTATATCGCCGATGAAAAAAGCGGCAGTTTCTTTCGCCCGGCCGTTCAGGGAAACGCCGTCTTCGAGGGCGGAGCGGCGCGCTATCAGGCAGTATGGGAAAACCTGCAAATCACGCTATCCTGCTGTGTCGATCCCCTGACCGGCGCGGCGATAGCGGCTTTGCGCGCAGAAAACCCCGGCCCGGAGGAAAGGCGGCTGCGGGCCGTTTCCTTCCTGGAAATCGCCCAGAGCCGGCAAGCCGATGACGAAGCGCATTCCAATTTCCGCGACCTGTCCGTCCGCGTTTCCCCCTGGGGCGCGCACGGACTGATTTCGGAACGCCTGCCACGGGACGAAAACGACGTGATGCCCTTGATCGGCCACATTGCGGTCGGGGACGGACTGGTGACAAGGCAGCAGGGCGACCGTACGCTGTTCCTGGGCAGACTGGGAACCTATGCCCGTCCCGCCCAATTGACGCGGGAAACCGCTGCACGCACCGGCGATGTGGTATCTCCCTGTATGTCCCTCACCGTCAGCCTACGCCTGCCTGCTCACGGAAAAACAACTGTCTATTTCGTCACGGCGTTTGCAGAAAATATGCGGCAATTGTATCGTCTGCCCCTTTCTGTCAGCCGGGTGAAAGCCGCCTTTTCCCTGGCTGCCACGCAGGCCGCCATGACCGCGCGGGCGCTGCGGATGGAAGGACCGATGCAGGGGATGTATCAGCAAATCCTGGGGGCCGTATTCTTTACAAATCAACCCCATCAGCAGGTTTTCCCGGCCGCGTCCCGTCAGGTGCTCTGGCGCTTGGGCATATCGGGAAATCTGCCCTTGCTGCTTGTAAGGCCGGATTCTTCCGCCGACCAGGCACTGATCCGTCACGCGCTTCGCGCCCACACCTGGATGCGGCTCCGGGGCGTAGCATGCGATTTGCTGTTCTTCTGCCCGGAGGAAAAGGAATACGCACGCCCCGTCCACGATAAAGTGACGCAGTGTATCCAGGTCAGTCCCGACCGGGACATGCTCGGCGCGCCCGGCGGCGTTTTCCTGGCTTCCGGTACGGAAACGGAAGCGCTGGCGCTGGAAAGTCTGGCGCGACTTACCCTGCGTGGCAGGCAAAGCGTGCGGGAACAGTTAAATGCTTTGAAAATCAAACTGCCCGAAACCGAGGAAAAGGCGCTGAGCATCCCCGATCCTGTTCTTCCCGGAAAGCTGAGCGCGGACAACGGCTTCGGCGGGTACATGCACGACGGGGCTTACTGCGTCCACGCCCCCGCGCCTGTTCCATGGCACATGCTTCTCTGCGGACGGCGCTTCGGCACGGCGGTGTGCGAAACGGGGATACTTTCATCGTATGTTGACAACAGCCGCTTGGGGCGGATCACCCGCCTGACGCCCGACGTGTACCGCGGCATGCCCAGCGAGGAAATCTACCTCTTCGACGAAGAAAACCGCGTGTGGCCCCTCACGCGCGGCGCGGCGGTGTACGAACCGGGTATCGCCGTGTATCACGGGATGGCCGGGGAAATCCTGTGTGAAACGACTGTGTTTTCACACATCGAAAAGCCCTTGGGCGTCCGGGCGGTGACACTGAGAAGCGAAAAGGAACAGCACGTAACGCTGTATTGGATCGTACGTTTCGCTTTGGGCGAACGTCCCGAAACCACCCGCTGCCTGGCAAGCGGCAATATGGTTACGGCTTATAGCGGCGACTTTCCCGGCGCGACCTGGGCGGGGATGGAGGCCGGTCAGGCTCAGGCCCTTTCCCATGCCTCCTGCTTCGGGATGGATGGAAGGGATGTCCCTTTCGTCCTGCTTGCTAATACTCAAGGCATTGGCAGTACTGCGCTTTTCCGCTCAGACATCCCCCTGAATGCCCGCGAACCGATCAGGATCACGCTAGCTTTGGGCTACGCTCCCGGCGCAGAAAGCGCGAAGGAAGCGTTTGAGGATGTTCTCCGGGAAAGTCCCGCCGATGCTGCCCGGACCGTGCGCGAGTTCTGGGGCGATCGGCTGTCCCGGCTGCTGCTCTTTTCCTTTGACGAAGCGCTGGGCCAGATGGTGAACCGCTGGCTGCCGTATCAGGTCCGAGCGTCCCGGCTCATGGGGCGCTTCGGACCGTATCAGCCGGGCGGGGCCATCGGCTTCCGCGACCAATTGCAGGATTGTCTGGCCCTGCTGTACACCGAACCAGAATCCATCCGGGAGCATCTCCTTTTATGCGCCGCGCACCAGTACAAAGAAGGCGACGTTCAGCACTGGTGGCATCCGCCCCTGCGCGGCGTGCGGACGCGCATCAGTGACGATAAGCTGTTTATGCCCTGGATGACGGCGAAATATATCGAAGTGACCGGAGACGAAAGTATTTTAGGTGAAACAGTTCCCTATCTGGATTCTCTGCCTTTAACGGAAACCGAGACTGACCGCTACGAGGAACCCGCCGTCACGCCCTGGACAGAAACGCTGCTTTCTCACTGCCTGCGGGCCATGGACGCCGTTGCTTTGGGCGAACACGGCCTGCCGCTCATAGGCGCGGGCGACTGGAACGACGGCATGAACCGGGTGGGTGGGGAAAGCGTGTGGCTGGCTTTCTTCTTCGCGCTGGTATTACAGGCATTTTCACCCTATTGCCCGCCTGATTCAAAAGAAAAACATCAAACCTTGCGAAGAAAAATCCTGGACAGCGCGGAAACCGCCTGGACGGGGCAATGGTATCTCCGCGCATGGTATGCGGACAGCACGCCCCTGGCCGGACCGGACACCGACCCGCCGCGCATCGA
This sequence comes from Clostridia bacterium, assembly GCA_017509065.1. The sequence goes on along the minus strand of JAFWQM010000065.1, from coordinate 31,612 downwards.
CCTGATCACGCAATGCTTCACCGTGCTGGGCGGCGCGCCGAAGCACCACGCAAGAGCGGCGCTGGCAACAGCGGTAGAAAGGTTGTACGATAAGGAAGCAGGCATCGTGAAGCTCCTCGACCCACCCTTCACCCCGGCGGAAAACGCGGGCTACATCGGCGCGTACCTGCCGGGCGTGCGGGAAAACGGCGGGCAGTACACCCACGCCGTGCCCTGGCTCATCCAGGCCCTGTGCCGGGTGGGGGAAAGCGCCCTGGCTTGGGAAATCGCGCGGGCCATTCTGCCGGAGCATCACACGGACACGAAGGAAAAAACCATGGTTTACAGGGCCGAACCATATGTTCTCTGCGGCGACGTTTACGCGGGGGAGAATCCAGGCCGGGGCGGCTGGAGCTGGTACACCGGCAGCGCCGCCTGGCTTTACTGGGTGATCATAACCGAATTACTGGGCTTTGAAAAGCGCGGGGACAGAGCAAGGCTGCACCCCGTCCGCGACGAAAGCACGGATTCCTTCACCCTGATTTACCGCTTCGGAACGGCGAATTACCATTTCACCGCCGCCCCGGACTGCCTGTTCCCCACGCTGGACGGCGTGAAGTCTGACGATGGCTGGGTGACGCTCGTTTCTGACGGCAAGACGCATGAGGCGAGATTTCCCTTGCGATAAATTCCATCAATTGCGTGTCCGGGGATTACCATTTTCATATCTGAAGAAAACCATAAAAGAAAACAAACTCAGTTGGTTGGGTCTTCCAGTAAAATTCTTTCCCTTTCTACAGTCTTTCTCGGAAGGGGTCTGGGGGAACCGCTCTTTGGACACCAAAGAGCGGTTCCCCCAGCAATACCTGAATCGTAACCCCGGGCTTCTCCGCCTCGGGCTTTTTTTGCGCTTCGCTCTGGTCTTTGCCGCCGAAGTGTGGTAAAATGCCGGTGAAATCATCAAAGAGGGTGACGCGCTTGCTTACGAATCGGGAAATGAGAGAAATCACCATGCAGCAGTCGGCCCTGGACTGCGGCTGCGAACCGGGGGATTTTCTGCGGGAGGAAAACGTGGTCTGCCCCCTCAGACTGGGGCCGGACGCGAAGAGATACTATGAAGAGCCGCTCACCTGCACGATGGTTTCCTACGGGAATAATATCGTGGCGGCTGTGAAAGACGAATACCGGGCGGTTGTCGAGGAGTATATCAGCCGCTTCACCTGGTATCACTGCTTTGAAACGCCGAACCTGTACTGGCTTAAGGAGCGCCTTTCCCCACTGGGGCAGAAGGTGTGTTTCATGGCGGAATACTTTTTGCCGGACGTGGACAGGCTGCGGCCCCTGTCCTGCGCATATGAACTGAAAACGCTGACGCAGGAGGACTTTGCTTCCCTATATGTGCCCGAGTGGGGCAACGCCCTGTGCGAAAAGAGGAAGCAGCTGGACGTGCTGGGCGTGGGAGCGTATGATAACGGCGCGCTGATCGGCCTGGCGGGCTGCTCCGCCGACGCCGCGGACATGCTGCAAATCGGCGTGGACGTGCTTCCCGCTTACCGCAGGAAAGGCATTGCCAAAGCGCTGACCAGCCATCTTGCCCTGGAAATACTGAGAAGGGATAAGGTGCCTTTTTACTGCTGCGCCTGGTCGAATGTCCGCTCAGCCCGGAACGCTATTGCCTGCGGCTTCTCCCCCGCGTGGGTGGAAATGAGCGTGAAGCCCGCCGCAATTGTGGATGAAATGAACGGGGAACCGGTTCATCAATCCAGGAGCCGGTAAAAGAGGACGGTTTTTTTCCGGTATTATACTGTTTTCCGCACCAAATAGATTTGCATTTGTATGAAAAATGACGTATAATAAATAGGTTCAGCCCGGATTGTTGTTCAATCAGGGTTACGGAAGGAGGGGCGGCATGGCACAGGTGGTGTGGATCACCGGCGCTTCCAGCGGCCTGGGGCTGCATACGGCGCAGGCGCTGGCCCGCAACGGCTTCACCGTGGCGGCAGGGGCGCGCTCCTTCGGAAAGGGAAAGACCGTTCAGGGCTGCTTTTGCCTGCCGTTGGACGTGACCAGCCGCGAAAGCATCGACGCCTTCGCGGCAGAAGCGCTGAAAGCATACGGTCCTCCGGACATTCTGGTGAATTGCGCCGGGATGCTGATCCTGGGTGCGTGCGAAAGCTACAGCCTGGACGAGCTTCGCCAGGTGATGGAAACCAACTTTTTAGGCCAGGCGGCAATGATTTCCAAGGTGCTTCCATATATGCGCGAAAAGGGCAAAGGCCGTATCGTGAACTTTTCCTCCATCAACGGCCTGCTGGGGATCCCGTTTGAAGGCGCGTACACAGCAAGCAAGCACGCCGTGGAAGGATACTCCGAATGCCTGAGCTACGAAGTGAATCGCTTCGGCATTGAGATCATGCTGGTGGAGCCGGGCGACCACCGCAGCGGCAGCAGCGCTTACCGCAAGCACTCCGCGGGCATGACAGCCGATTCCCCCTACAAAGCCGCCTTTGACGCGGGCACCACCCAAATCGCCCACGATGAAGCAACCGGCAGCGACCCGGACGAGCTGGGCGAAAAGATCGCCAAAGCGCTGAAACGAAAACATCTGCCCCGGCGATTGCGCGTGGCAAAGCCCGATCAGCATTTAGCGGTGGTGCTGCACGACATTCTGCCCGCCGCGCTGTTTGATCGGATCATCGGGCCATATTATTCGTAAACGATTTTTCTTCCGCTGTAAACCAAAGAACGATTGATGATACCCAGCCCTTATGGCTTTCTCGGAAGGGGGTGAGGGGAAACCGCTCTTTGGCCTCCAAAGAGCGGTTTCCCCCACTTTTTATCATAAAGAAAGAGGAAACAACATGAGTGAAGTGCTCGCCCGGAGCGAAAAACTCCGGGAAAAGATGACGCTGAAAAATCTGTTCGGGCTGATCTGCGGCGACGGCAGCAAGGTGGCGGCGCGGTGGCTGGACGGGGAGGAGGAGCGTTCCGTCACGTTCGCGGAATATAAGGCGAAAACCTACGCCGTGGCGGCGCTGCTGCGTTCCGCGCTGGGCGAAAGGTACAAAGGCAGATTCATCGGCATCCAGGCGGACACCTGCCCGGAGTGGTTTTATCTATTCTGGGGCGTGACCGCGGCGGGGTACAACGCCGTGCTGATGGACTTTACGCTGTCGGACGAAATGACCGCCTATATCCTCGGCCAGGCCGGCGCCATCGCCCTGATTGGCAAAAGCCCTCGGAGCCTGCCGGACAATATCGCCCAGTTTACGATCAAACAGTTGTCAATGGCAGAGGAAGCGAAGGGCTTCAAGCCGTCCTTCGGGGACATGGTAGCGCTGTGCACCTCCGGCACCACGGATACCAGCCGCGTGTTCGTGTACAGTGAGCAGGCTGTGTGCAGCCAGGTGCTGAACGCGGAAATGCTGTATCACGCCAACAAGCGCATCATCTGCGACGAACCCCGGCGGCAGCTGGCGTTCCTGCCCTACCACCACATTTTCGGGTTCATGGTGTGTTTGCAGTGGATTCATTTCCTGGGCTACGAAACCATTTACCTCCATGACCGCAGCCCTCAGTGCATCCAGCAGACCGCCCAGCGCTTCAGGATCACCCATCTGATGGCCGTGCCGCTGCTGGCGAATAACCTGTCCGTGGCGTTGAATAAAAAGGTGGCCAAGGAGAGCAGACTGAAACGGGCGGGCTTCAAAACCCTGCGCGGCCTTTCCCTGGCGCTCCAGTCCGTCGCCCCCGGCTTCGGGTTGGACTTCGCGCGAAACGTGCTGTTCAAGTCCATCACCGACCAGATGCTGGGCTCCGATGTGCGCTGCATTATTTTAGGCGGCAGCCACACCCCCAAGGAGCATATGCGCACCCTGTCCGCCCTGGGGTACTTCACGGTGTCGGGCTTTGGCATGACGGAAACGGGCGTCACCTCCGTGGAAACCAACATGAACGTCATTACCCGCACGTCCGGCTCCGTGGGCCGTCCGCTCAGCAGCGCGGAATACCGGGTGCAGAGCGACGGGGAAAAGAGCAACCGGGGCGAAATGTACATTCGCGGCGACACCATCCACACGGGCCGCCTGGTGGATGGAAAACTCCTGCCGCCGCTTCTGGACGATGAGGGCTGGTTCCGCACGGGCGATATTGTTCGCCTGGAAAAAGGCAGCAGGATGTACGTGGAGGGCCGGGCCAAGGACGTGATCATCAACGAGTCCGGCGAGAACGTGTACCCGGACGAGATCGAGGACGCCTTCGGCGCGCTGGAAGGCGCGGAACAGTTCTGCGTGCTGGGCGTGAAGGCCAGCGGTAAAAAAATAGAAAAAGAAGGCTTCCTGTCCCACCTGCCCCACCTGCCGATGAAGAAAAAAGGCGCGGTGGATTACGAAGACATTACGCTGGTGCTGAACCTGGGGCAGCATTACAAGGACGACGACTATATCGCCTCCCTGATGGCCCAGGTGCGGCGTATCAACAGCGCGCTGCCCGCGGTAAAGCGCGTGAACCGGGTGCTGGTGACCAGCGAAAAATTCCAGACCGCCGGGGGGATCAAGGTGAAGCGTCTGGCGCTGAAAAAGCAGATCGAAGAAAAGAAACTGGCCTATCGGGAGATCGACTTCAACCGGCGCGACGAGATCGCTCTTGAGGAAAACAAGCCCCTGGTTCAGGAAGAAAATACGCCTTCTGATTTGCAGCTGGAGGAAATCAAACAGAAGGTTCGGACGGTGTACGCCGAAACGCTGGATGTCCCCACCGACCAGATCCGGGACGACGCCCACTTCATCGACGATCTGGGCGGCGACAGCCTGCAGGTATTGGGCGTGAGCCTCAAAATCGAAGAGCAGTTCAACGTGCTGATCCCCACCGAGGAATACGGCAAGTGCACCACGGTGAACGACCTGTCTGCTCTGCTGTACGCGAAGGTGCGCGGCGACGTTGCCTATGAAAGCAAAGGCGAGGAAACCCAGGAACCGGTGACGCCCATCACCCGCTTCGAGGATTCCCCGGAGTTTAAGGCGTTTGAGAAGCGCTACCAGTCTTTGATGGGCGAGGGCCAGGAGAACCCCTACTTCGTGCCCCACGATTCGCCGCTGCTGGACAAGAGCTTCGTGGACAACCAGTGGATGCTGGATTTCGGCTCCTATAACTACGTGGGCATGAGCGGCCGGGCGGAAACCAAGGCCGCCGCCAAAGCCGCTATCGACAAGTACGGCACCTCCGCCTCCGGCAGCCGCCTGCTGGCGGGCGAAAAGAGCATTCACAAAGAACTAGAAGCGGCTATCGCGGAATGGAAGCACACCGAAACCGCTTTGGTGCTGGTGGGCGGTCACTCCACCAACGTGACCTTCGTGGGGAACTTCTGCGGCAAGGGCGATTTGATCGTCTATGACGCCATCGCCCACAACTCCATCGAGCAGGGATGCCGCCTCTCCCAAGCCACGGCGAAGCCCTTCCCCCACAGCGACGTGGAAGCCCTGGACAGCATCCTGCGCACCCAGCGCCACAAGTTCGGCAAGGTGCTGATCGTGATTGAGGGCGCGTACTCCATGGATGGCGACATCGCGCCGGTGCCGGAGTTCGTGAAGCTGAAAAAGAAGTACGGCTGCTTCCTGATGGTGGACGAGGCGCATTCCGCCTGCGTCATCGGCCAGACCGGCGGCGGCGTGGACGAATACTTTGGCCTGGCCCCGGACGACATCGACATCAAGTACGGCACCCTCTCCAAGGGCCTGGGCACCTGCGGCGGATATCTGGCGGGCAGTCACGCCATCATTGACTATATGCGCTACAACCTGCCCGGCTTCGTGTTCTCCGTTGGCATTTCCCCGCCCCTGGCCGCGGCCAGCCTGGAGGCCATCAAGCTGCTCCGCAGCGACCCCACCATCATGGAGCGGATGCGGCGCAACATCAAGTGCTTCATCGAAGAGGCTCACAAACGGAACTTCAACACCTGCCTGGCCGGGGAGACCGCCATCGTGCCCATCCTGGTGGGCAGGGACGAGGACGCCTGGGAGCTGAGCAACCGCCTGCGCAAGAAGGGCGTCATCGTGCCCCCCGCCGTGTATCCCGCCGTGCCGAAAAACAAAGCGCGCCTGCGCTTTTGCGTGATCAGCGAGCACAAGCCCGAAGAAATCGTCGAGGCACTGGATAAGCTGGCGGAATGCGCCAAGGAAGCGGGCATTCAACTGCCGCCAACGGAATAGAAAAGATGAATAAAAAGGAGAATGAACCATGAGCGAATGCACCCACGACTGCTCCACCTGCGGGGCGAACTGTCCCAGCCGGGATCAACAGAGTCTTTTGGAAAAGCCCCACGCAGGCACGAACATCAAAAAAGTCATCGCCGTAATGAGCGGTAAGGGCGGCGTCGGCAAGTCCCTGGTAACGGCGCTGCTGGCCGTGCTGGCCCAGCGGGCGGGCTACAAGACCGCCATCCTGGACGCGGACATCACCGGCCCCTCCATTCCCAAGGCCTTCGGCATCAAGCAGAACGCCATGGGCAACGAAGAAGGCATCCTGCCGGTGGAGAGCAAGACCGGCATCAAGCTGATGAGCCTGAACCTGCTCCTGGAGGACGAAACTTCTCCCGTTGTGTGGCGCGGCCCGGTCATCGCGGGCACGGTGAAGCAGTTCTGGACGGACGTGCTCTGGGGCGATATCGACATCATGTTCATCGACATGCCTCCGGGAACCGGCGACGTGCCGCTGACCGTGTTCCAGTCCGTGCCTGTGGATGGCACGGTGGTGGTCACCACGCCCCAGGAGCTGGTGGGCATGATCGTGGAGAAGGCCATGAACATGGCGGACATGATGCAGATTCCCGTGAAGGGCATCGTGGAAAATATGAGCTATGTGGTGTGCCCGGACTGCGGCAGGCACGTTTCCGTCTTTGGAGAAAGCCACGCGGACGAAATCGCACAGCGCTTCGGCGTGCCGGTGCTCGGCAAACTGCCCATCAATCCCAAGCTCACCGCCGCCTGCGACAGCGGCCTCATCGAGCTCTTTGAGGGCGACTGGCTGGACAATGCGCTGAAAGACATTATGAAATAACGCAATCAGGGGCAGGAACGCTTTTGTTCCTGCCCCTGACGCATTGGAGGCGAACCGATGATTATCCATTCCTTTGACCCGGACAGCCCGGTCATTATGTCTCCCGGGGATTTTTACGGGCCGGGCCGGCATCTGTGCGACATATGTATCATCACGTTTTCCCACGTGATTTTTTCGCATATTCTGGAAGCCTTTCCCTGCGAGAAAGTCGCGGAGATTCGTGCGTGCAACGGCTCCACGCTGATTTATACATTCACGGCGGAGGGCCGGAAAATCGCGGTTTATCTGTCGCATGTAGGCGCTGCCTGCGCGGGTGCGGACGTGATCGAATGCCATCACCTGATCGGGGCGACGAAATTCGTGATGTTCGGCTCGGCGGGCAACCTGAACAGGGAAGCGACGGAAGGAAAATTCGTGGTGCCAACCGCCGCGTACCGGGACGAGGGCACTTCCTATCATTACGCGCCGCCAGCGGATTATATCGGCGTGCCCGGGGCGGATTTCGTTTCGCGGGTGTTTGAGGAATTAAAGGTTCCTTTTGTCCGGGGCCGTGTATGGACGACCGACGCCTTTTACCGGGAAACAAAACGCGAGACCGCCCTTCGGCAAAAAGAGGGCTGCCTCGCGGTGGAAATGGAGTTGGCCGGGGTGCAGGCGGTTTGCAATTTTTACGGCTTTTCGCTGTATGATTTCCTGATTACCGGCGACGTGCTGGACGCGCCCGCCTACATGCCCGAGGGCCTGCACGAAGCCAACCATGCCTTGGAGCATTTTTACTTGGCGCTGGAAATCGCGAAAAGACTTGCTGCCGCTTGAGCCGGATGAAGCGAAAAAAAGGGAATAGATAATATGTAGTGCCCTCTCCGCCTCCTTCGTCGGCACCTCTCCCAGAGAGAGGCAAGGTCTTGGCTCCCCCTTTGGGGGAGCTGGCGCGCGGCCGAAGGCGTAGCGAAGCGTTCAGCGCCTGAGAGGGTTCCCTTATCCCTCGTCCCTAATCCCTAACCCGCCTGACCACTTACCTCTTTTTATACAGGACCAGCTCGGGATTGACGCCGTCCTTCTCATACGTGCAGATGAGGATGAAATCCATATTCGCCAGCACGCCGAAGCATCGATCACCGCCGAAGGGCGATTCCAGTTGGGTGCCCAGGTACGTCGTCTGATCATTCAGAAACTTGGCGCTCATTCCACTGGGAAGCGGGTACTCCAGATTGACGAACCGTCCCACCAGGGCGCTGAGCTTTTCGACCTTAGGCATTCCCTCGATTTGCAGCGCGTTGATCTCATCCACCAGCTGCTGCTTGAACGCTTCAAACTGCCCGTCGTCGCTGAGTTCCTCGTACCGTTTCCAGTAATCCAGGGTGGGCAGCGTCTGTTTCAGATAAGCGCGGGCCTGGTCTTCGGTAAAGCCCTGCTTCACCATATGGCCGACGGAGACGTTGATCAGGTCGTCCATATTGCTGTAGGTGTAGGTTCCGTCCGCGTAGCACCATTGGCAGTATTCCTCGTTGGGGGTTCCGTCCTTGTCCCTGCCGATGATGGAATCGTCCATTGGCATGCCGCAGCACTGGCAGATCAGCTGATGCGGCGAACCCAGCAGCGTATTGATGGAAACGCCGAACAGCCTGGACAGCAGCTTTAACGTTTCCGTGTTCGGCACGGTCTCGCCGTTTTCCCAGCGCGATACCGCCTGGCGGGTCACAAAGACCTTTTCCGCCACGTCATCCTGGGAAAAGCCGTTCTTGGTTCTGAGCTGATAAAACACATTCTGTTCGTTCATGCAAACACCTCCCTGTAACGTTCTTCCTTATTTTATTACAGAGAGCTTTGCAATTCAAGCAACCCGCTGTTGCCTTTACGCTTTCGCCTGCATCATCGCCAGGGCGGGCTGTTCGCTCAGGTCCTGTTTGGTCACGCGCAGGAGGGGCATGGGAGAGACATTTTGAGCGTTCATCAGCCGCAGGAATTCCTTTTCGTCGCTGATGGGCCAGCCGGCGTTGACGGCGGTTTTGTAGTGCATGGGAATGACCATGCGGGGCTTCACGGCCTGGACCGTTTCATAGGCTGTTTTGCTGTCGATGGTGAAGAAACCGCCGATGGGAATCATGAGGATGTCCGCGTTTTTAATGGCTTTGATCTGGTCGGCGGTCAGCGGCGCGCCCTGGTCACCAAGATGCACGACAGTCAGGCCATCCATCTCGATTTTCATAATCAGGTTCGGCCCGCGCTTTGCGCCGCCCTCCATATCATGGACGGAAGGAATGGCCGTCACCTTTACATCCGGCGCAGGATACCATTCTCCGGCTTTGTCAATGACAGCGGGCGTTCCTGTTGCCTTGGAGATGTAGTTGTGGTCGCCGTGGCCGTGGCTTACGGTCACCGCGTCGGCGCGGTATGTCCCCATGGGATAGCCCACGTGCTCGTCGTAAGGGTCGGTGAGCAGGGCAAAGCCGCCCGCTCCTTCCAGATAAAATTCCGAATGTCCGTGATAAGTGATCAGCATGGTGAAACGCTCCTTTCCAACTCTTTCAAAGCACCCATAATGAACCGCCCCGCCGCCGCGGGCAGGGAAATGTGTTTTCTTTGCGCTTCAGCGCAGGCGGGAGGCAGCGTCCGTGTGAGCGCGTTCAGATCGCCGCTGTCCAGCGTCTTTACCGTCAGGCGGACGAGCGGCAGGTTTTCTTCCGTGATTTCTCCGCCAAACCGCAGCAGGCGGTCAGCCAGGGAAAACAAAAGCATCGAGCCGTCCGTCGGCGTGGGCCGCTCCAATGGAAACGCTGCCGCCAGCGCCTGATTCTTTCGCAGGCTTCCTTCGATAAACGAAAGCCCCTTTGTCAGCCGCACCGCATAGCCCGCTTCCTCCAGCGCATGGGTGATTTCTTCCTCCCCGCCGAAGCGCGGATAGTCGCTGACGAACAGGCCGTCCCCCTGATCCCGCCGCAAAAAGCCGCGGGGAATCAGGCGCCTGAGCTCCTCCCGCCAGGGCGTCAGGGGGCTCATTGCTTCCCGGCGGGGCAGAAACGGATGCGCAGCTCGTGCATGGCGGCAAACTCGCCCTGCAAATCCAGCTGATAGGTCAGGTTCACTTCGCCCACCGGCCCGTCCTGCACCTGATACTTCACATGCGTGGGGTACACGCCCATTGCCAGCTCGCCGTAGGGCGTGCGATAGTTGCCCTCGAAGCGGCGGCCCTGGTCAAACACCATGCTGGTAGAAAACGTGCCCGTGCGCTGCATGGTCACCACACCCCTGTCCAGCGTCAGCGTCACGTCGCTGCTCTCGTTGTCCGGCTGAGTTTCCGTGTAGTCGATGCGCCACTGGCCCTTTCCCCCGGTCATTGTGCCGGTGGTCAGCAGCCGGATGGAATCGCCCGGCTCATCGTCGTCATGGGTCCATCCCATCACCGACAGCAGCACTTGCTGTTTTTTCTTCATATTCTGTATAATCCTCCCAGCTACAGTATAGCAAAAGCCACCGCATGATGCAAGGGGAAACGCGCACTTTCGCCTGCGGGGAACATATTTTGCTTCCGCGCGGGATGAAAGGCGAAATGAGAAGAATCCTGCGGAACGAATTTTTATTTTCTGGTTGAATTTTATCCATCCATTCTGTATAATAAACATGTCTTTTTGACCCCGTATTGCCGTATATAGGAAGGACAACGAATTAAAGGAGAAACGACAGCATGAAAAAGAACAATTCGCTGACCTGGTCGTTGATCGCCGCGCTGTGCCTGATGGTCGTAATCTCCGGGGTACTGCTGCTGAAAAGCTACAACTCAACCAAAACCAATCAGAGTTCTATGCTCGAACTGGAAGTGATCGTGAGCAATCTGATGGACGAGCTGGACCGAACCAAATCCCTGGCCGCTGAAAAAGAAACCGAACTGGAAACACAGAACGCCGCTTATCAGCAGCAGCTAAGCGAAATGCAGCTTGTGCTGAACAACACGATGGACGACCGCGATACGCTGACCGCGCAAGTTCAGAGCATGAACAATGAAGCGGCCAAGGCGGCGGAAAATCTGGAAGCGCTGCAGAACCGCTATAACACCGCCTTCGCCGCCCTCAGCGTGCAAAAAAAGCGGATTGAAGATATGAACAGCCAGATTTCATCGCTGATTTCGGAGAAAGAAGAAGCAATCGCTGACACGGCGAAGCAGAAGTCCCTTACGGAAGCGCTGGAACAGGCGCAGGCGGAAGCAGCGTCTCTGCAGCTGGAAAAAGAAACACTGGATAAAAGCATCACTGATCTGAAAAAACAGGCGGAAACGGCGGCTGCGGCAGCCGCTGAACAGCAGAATCTGCTGAACGCCCAGATCGCGGCTCTGCAGGAGGAGCTGGACGCCGCGAAAACCGCCGCGACCAAGGACGCCGAACAATCCGCCGCGCAGGTGACCGCTCTCAGCGCGCAATTGAAAAAGGCGCAGGAAGACTTGGCCGCCGCCAGCCAGAAAACCGAAGCCCTGGATCTGGCCATCGCCTCCCTGAACGAGCAGCTTGAAACCACAAAAACAGCGGCAGTGAAGGACGCTACGCAGTCCGCCGCGCAGCTGCTGAGCCTGAACGAACAGCTCACCAAGGCGCAGGAGGACCTGGCCGCCGCCAGCAGCAAGGAGCAAGACCTGAGCAAGACCATCGCAGATCTGAACGAACAGCTCGCCGCAGCGAAAACCGCCGCAGACAAGGAAACAAAACAGTCCGTGGCTGAGATCGCCTCGCTGAACGAACAGCTGGCCAGCGCCCAGAAACAATTGGAGGCCACCCGCAAGGAAAAGGAAGCCCAGGACTTGGCAGTCGCCACGCTCAACGAACAGCTGGCCGCCGTAAAAACCACCGCGGTGACCGACGCGCAGCAGTCCGCCTCGCAGGCGGCAAGCCTGAACGAACAGCTCTCAAAAGCAAAAACAGAGCTTGAAAACGCACACAAAGAAAAAGAAGCGCTGGATCAGTCCATCGCGGCGCTCAACGAGCAGCTGACCGCCGCGAAAGCCGCAGCCGGAAAGGATGCGGAAGAGTCCGCCGCGCAGGTGGCCGCGCTGACCGAGCAGCTGACCGATACGCAAAAAGCGCTTGAACAGGCGAAAAAAGAAAAGGAAACACTGGATCAAACCATCGCCGCGCTGAACGAAAAGCTCAGCAAGGCCCAGGCGGAACTGACCGCCGCTGCCGAAGAGAAGAAGATGCTGGATCAGACCGTCGCCGCGCTGAACGAAAAGCTCAGCAACGCGCAGGCGGAACTGACCGCCGCCGGCGAGGAAAAGAAGACGCTGGATCAAACTGTCGCTTCCCTGAAATTACAACTCGACAACACAAAGACCGCCGCGGATAAGCAGGCGAAAACAGCCGAAACCCAAGCAGCCAGCCTGAATGAACAGCTTGCCAAGGCGCAGGCTGACCTTGCCGCAGCGGGCAAAGAAAAGGAAACGCTGAATCAGACCGTCGCTGCCCTGAACGAACAATTGACCGCCGCGAAAGCCGCAGCCGATAAACAGGCGGAAGACTCCGCGGCCAAGATCACCAGCCTGAATGAGCAGCTTGCCAAAGCGCAGGCTGATCTTGCCGCAGCGGACAAGGATAAGACAGCGCTGAATCAGACCGTCACTGCCCTGAACGAACAATTGACCGCCGCGAAAGCCGCAGCCGATAAACAGGCGGAAGAATCTGCGGCCAAGATCACCAGCCTGAATGAGCAGCTTGCCAAGGCGCAGGCTGACCTTGCCGCAGCGGGCAAAGATAAGGAAACGCTGAATCAGACCATCGCTGCCCTGAACGAACAATTGACCGCCGCGAAAGCCGCAGCCGATAAACAGGCGGAAGAATCCGCGGCCAAGATTACCGGCTTGAACGAACAGCTTGCCAAAGCACAGGCTGACCTTGCAACTGCGGACAAAGATAAGACAGCGCTGAATCAGACCGTCGCCAGCCTGAACGAACAATTAACCGCCGCGAAAGCCGCCGCCGATAAGCAGGCGAAAGAATCCGCGGCCCAGGCAGCCAGCCTGAATGAACAGCTCGCCAAAGCCCAAGCTGACCTTGCCGCAGCGGACAAGAAAAAGGAAGAACTGAACCAGACAGTGGCTTCGCTGACCGAACAGCTGACAGACGCACAAAAGAACGCAGCGGAACTGAACGCGCAGATCACTCGCCTGAACGGCGAATTGGCCCAGGCGAAAACCGCTGCAGAAGAAGCCGAGAAAGCGCTGAACGCCGAGCTCGATGCGGTGCGGAACGAACTGGCCGAGACCCGCGTCATTCTTGCCACGACGACCTCAGCCATGGAAAAGGCCGGGGAAGAAGCAGGCAACACAATTGCCGCGCTGGAAGAGAAAAATCGGGCTTTGACCGACGAAGCCGCAGGACTGCGCGGCAGCCTGGAGGCTGAAACGCAAAAATTCGCAAGCCTCCAGGAGGAACTGGACGTGCAGTCTGCCAAGCCCGAAGCGCTTTTCAAGCGTCTGGCAGCGCTTCAGAGCAGCGGCAAAGCCCCGGCGGAAGATGAGCTGCGCGCCCTCGCCAGCCCGATCCTGCGCGCCTTCAGGGACAGCATTCCCGCGGACGCGGATGACAGCGTGACGCATCCGGTGTCCGTCTCGGTGCTGGTAGGCGGCCAGGATGTATTGACTGTTTACTATGACTTCACCGAAGCCCAGGAAGCCCAGGCTTACGAAGCCGCGCGCAAACTGAATGAAGCGCAGGAACTGTTCCGAATCGACCTGAATCACGATCAGACAGCCGCCCTGATTGTCAACGGCACCGCGTTTGGCAAAGAAGCATTTGAGAGCGTTTACGCGGAAATGTTCGCCTTGAACCCGGCAGCGAGCCGGGAAGAATTGAACCAGCTGACCGCAGAAACAATGGTCAAAACCCAGGTGCTGCGGGAGCGCGCCGAAGCGTTGGGCATCGACCCCGACACTCCTGATATGGAAAGCAGGCTGTGGGAAGAAGCGCTGAAAAACGTCGCGGTAGGCGCTGAGGACTTTGCCGCCGCCTTGGATGAGCGGCAGAAAGAAGAAGACGCCGTGCTGGCCGCCAATCCGGCAAAATACGCCCGGATGCTGGAGGCCGGACAGATCGCTTCCGCCGTCCTGCCCAAAGACTGCCGGTTTATCAAGCAGCTGATCGTGCCCGTGGATTTGTCCGACATGGATGAAATTGTTGCGGAACTAAACAAGGTTCAGAAGCGGCTCGACGAAGTGTACGCGATCCTCTACGATGAAAACAGCAGGAAACCCAGCGCGAAAGAAATGGAAGAATTGGAAAATGAAAGGCGGCTGCTGTCCAGGCAGGTAAGCCAGCTCAACAGCGATCGCAAGCTTCTGCTGAAAGTAGAACAGCGGGCGAAGGATCAGGCTGCCGGCCTTGCGCAGAAGATCAGGGAAAAGCAGGTGACGTTTGAAGCCGCCGCCGCTTTGGCAAATCGGGATGAGGCCATGCCCGCAACCGGGTACGCGGTGTTTAAAGGCGTTCAGATTCCCGACAAAAAGCTGGTTTCCGCCGCTCTGGCGCTGAAAAAGCCGGGCGATGTGAGCGCGCCTATCCAGCTGGCCGACGGTTTCCATGTGCTGTATTACAGCGAGGAAATCACCCAGGATTCCGCAGTCATTCAGAGCGCTCAGGATGAACTGCGCCAGGATGTGCTGGAAGCGCTGCGGAAAACTACTCTGGAAACCTTGCTAAACAAATGGATCAGCGAGGCGCAAGTCGTATTGAACGTGAAATAAACCAGGAATAATCACATTCCGGGGGAAGCAAGGCAGCTTCCTCCGGTTTTCTTTTATTGGAAATAGATTGGTTTGCAGCGCTTCCGTTTCCTGAACAGATTTTTGTTAGCACTCTTTTTGATCGAGTGCTAAAAATGCCTTGCTTTTTGGAAATGACCGTGTTATAATACCGTCAGGCGCGGCGGCAAGGCCGTATCTGCGCGATATAAAAAGAATGATTGGAGACGGATATATATGGAAAACAAGGGCAATATTTCGATTCACGCGCAAAATATCATGCCGGTCATCAAGCGCTGGCTGTATTCCGATAAGGACATTTTCATCCGCGAGATGGTCAGCAACGGCTGCGACGCCATCACCAAGTTTAAGATGCTGAACGCCGACACGGAAGAAGACCTGCGCGTCACCGTGACCGTGGACAAGGAAGCGGGCGAATTGCGCTTCACCGACAACGGCATCGGCATGACCGCCGAAGAAGTGGAAAAGTACATCAATCAGGTGGCTTTCTCCAGCGCTGAGGAATTTTTGAAGAACTACACCGGCGACGACAAGGGCGGCATCATCGGCCACTTCGGCCTGGGCTTCTATTCCGCGTTCATGGCCGCGGACAAAGTGACCATCGACACCCTGAGCTATCAGGACGGCGCAACGCCCGTGCTGTGGGAGAGCGAGGACGGCATGTCCTTCACCATGCGGGACGGCGGGCGCACGGAGCGCGGCACCACCATCATCCTGCACATCACGGACGAGGAAAAGGAATTCCTGGACGGATACCGTGTGCGGGAAGTGCTGAACCGGTACTGCGGTTATATGAGCGTGCCGATCTACCTGCAGGACCTGACCAAGGACGAAACCAAGAAAGACCCCGACGAACCCACCGGCACCGAGGAAGAAGAAAAGAAAAAGGAAGAAACCCCCATCAACGACGTGCATCCACTGTGGCTGAAAAACCCCAAGGACTGCACCGAGGAGGAATACAAGGAAACCTACCGCAAGCTGTTCCACACCTTTGAGGAGCCGCTGTTCTGGGTGCACCTGAACGTGGACTACCCCTTCAACCTGAAGGGCATTCTCTACTTCCCCCGCATCAAGCGGGACTTTGGCGGCCAGGAGGGCGAAATCAAGCTGTTCAACCGCCAGGTGTTCGTGGCGGACAACATCAAGGAGGTCATTCCGGAGTTTCTGATGCTGCTGAAAGGCGTCATCGACTGCCCCGACCTGCCCCTGAACGTGAGCCGCTCCTTCCTGCAGAACGACGGGTACGTGAAGAAGCTGTCCGCCCACATCACCAAAAAGGTGGCGGACAAGCTGAACGGCCTGTTCAACACCGAGCGCAAGCAGTACGAGACCTACTGGGACGACATCCATCCCTTCGTGAAGTACGGCTGCGTGCGGGACAGCAAGTTCTATGACATGGTGAAGGGCAGCCTGCTCTTTAAGACCACCAAGGGCGAATACCTGACCCTGGACGAGTACCGCGCCCGCAACGAGGGCAAGGCGGAAAAGAAGGTGTACTATACCACCGAAGCCAACCGCCAGGCCGCGGCTGTGGCGCTGTACACCGACAAAGGCATTGACGTGGTCGTGATGGACACCCTGATCGACATGAACTTCATGAGCTTCATGGAGTTTGGCGGCGGCAACGACGGCCTGCAGTTCGCCCGGGTGGACGCGGACGTTTCCGGCCTCACCGAAGAGAGCGAAGAGGGCAAGGACATCGACCAGAAGCTGATGGAAAAACTGTTCCGCGACGCTTTGGGCGACCAGGAGCTGACCGTCAAGATCGAGGCCCTCAGCGACCATAACCTGCCCGTGGTGCTGACCGAAGAAGAGCAGGTGCGCCGTTATAAGGAAATGAGCGCCATCTACGGTCAGGACTTCGGCTTCCCCTCCAAGTACACCTTGGTGCTCAACCGCTTGTGCCCCACCGTCCGCGCCCTGGCCGCCATGGAGGAGGGCGACGTTTCCCACTTGCTGTGCAAGCAGCTCTTTGACCTGGCCCGCCTCTCCAGCCGTCCCCTCGAAGCGGAGGACCTGAAAGATTTCATCGCCCGCAGCAATGAGATCGTCGCCATGATGGCGGAAAAGGCATAATACCTTTTTGATTACCCAAGCGGCAGGGCTGTTTCTTATCATATGAAGGACAGCCCTGTTTTTTACGTCTTTTTCCTGACGATGAAATTGATAATCGGACAATCTTGTGGTATACTGTGAGAAACACTGAGCAAAAGAGCGGAGGTGAGGCGCAGTGGATTATGAATTGCTGTGCGCCCAGGTGCGGTCGTTGGCAGAAGCGGAGGGCTGGTTTGTGCCCCTGATGGCAAACGCTTCGGCGCTGCTGTGGGAGGCACTGCCGGACATCAACTGGGCCGGGTTCTATATCGTTATCGGCAGCACGCTGACGCTGGGGCCGTTTCACGGGAAAGTAGCCTGCATCAGCATTCCGAAGGAAAAGGGCGTGTGCGGCGCGGCGTACCGGGAAAACAGGACGATGCTTGTGCCCGACGTGCATCAGTTCCCCGGCCATATCGCCTGCGACAGCGCCTCCAACGCGGAGATCGTGATCCCCCTGCGGGATAAAACGGGCGAAGTCAAAGCCGTGCTGGACATCGACAGCCCCACCCTGAACCGGTTCACCGAGGAGGACAGGCAGGGGCTGGAAGCCTTCGCCCATGAAATCGAACGGGCCATGAAAGGACTGTAAACCATGAAAACCATTTATCTGGCGGGCGGCTGCTTCTGGGGCTGCCAGAAGTATTTCGACCTGATGGAGGGCGTGAAGGAGACCGAAGTGGGCTACGCCAACGGTCCCACAGCAAACCCCTCCTATGAGGAAGTAAAGCGCCATGCGGGCCACGCGGAGACCGTGCGGGTGGTTTATGACCCTGCTGTATTGCCGCTGAAAGAACTTCTGAACCGGTATTTTCAGGTGATCGACCCCACGGCGGTGAACCACCAGGGCGAAGACTTCGGCATCCAATACCGCACCGGGATTTATTATACGGACGAAGCCGACGCGCCGGTTATCACCGAAGCGCTGAATGAACTGGCAAAGCAATATGACAAGCCCCTGGCCGTTGAAAACAAACCGCTGGAGAATTTTTATTCCGCTGAGGAATACCATCAAAAGTATCTCGAAAAGCACCCGGACGGGTACTGCCATATACACTTTGACTGACACAACGGAGGAAACATCATGAAACGATTCTTATGCGCTCTGTTAGTCTTCACGCTGCTTCCCATTGTCGGCATCGCGGACAGTCCGCTGCCCGAACAGCTGACCCTGGCTCCCGGCGACAGCATGTCTTTTGCCCTGCCCTTCCAGGGCTATTGGGAGAGCGAAGACCCGGACGTGGCGGACGGCGAAGGAAACGTCATCACCGCCTATGACGAAGGCTACACCGTGCTTTCGCTGGTGAGCGAGGACGGCGACGAATTCCAGGTGGAAGTGGAAGTGGCCGAAGGGGCAGCCGCAGCGGAAGCGGACGACAGCGTGCCCGCCGTGATCCGCAAAGCCATCGAGATCGGCATTCAGGAATGGCAGGAAAACCTGGGCAATGCCCTGCCCCGCAGCGACAGCAACAAGCCCGCCAAGGGCAACAAATACTGTGTCTGGTGGGGTTATGACTGCGGCTGGTGCGGCGCGTTCGCCAACTATTGCATGGACATGGCCGGAGTGCCGCTGGAGCCCTCCGACACCTACAAGAAATTAAAGCCCCTCGGCAACGGCGACCCCCACGGCGTGCGTGAAGCTGCCGTGCCCAAGCTGGACACCGGCTTTTCCAACATGGACCGCGTGACCCAGGACGACCCGCGCCCCGGCTATCTGGTGATCTACGGCCGCCGGGACAGCAAGAGCAGCAACGGCAGCAAGGTGTCCGCCTATGCCTTCGTACATGTGGGCATCGTGACCGCCGTGGAAGATTTGGGCGGCGGCAAATTCCTGATTTCCACCGTGGAAGGCAACCTGTCCAACCGCATCAAGCGCTTTACTTACGTGTACGACTCCAATTCCCCCGCCAACAAAAACAAGCCCGACATCAAAGCCAACCTGAACATGTCCCCCGCGCCGGACAGCGTTCCCCGCGAACCGGACATTCAGTACAGCCCGCACCAGGATTCCTGGTATGTGACCGAATTCTGCCGCACCTGGTACTGACGCACAGGAGGGAGCCGAAGGAAAATCGGCTCTCTTTTTTTCCGGATGATTGTTTTTTTCTGGGGGAACCGCTCTTTGGTGCCCAAAGAGCGGTTCCCCCCAGATATGTGAATGGCAACAATAAATATACGAGATTTATTCATAAAATTGCGAAAAATCCTTGACATTCTGTGTATAAATATGTATAATATGCGTACCCTTTCCAATTCACGGACGGGGCAGCGCTAAAAAGCAAAGGAAACAGACAGCATGACGAACGTATTTATCGACGGCGGAGCGGGCACAACGGGACTGAACATCGTGACCCGGCTCTCCCAGCGCAGCGACATAGAACTCATCCGGCTGCCCGAGGAAACCCGGAAAGACCCAGCCGCGCGGAAAGAAGCGCTGAACGCGGCGGACATTGCCTTTCTGTGCCTGCCCGACGACGCGGCGCGGGAAGCGGTGTCTCTGATCGAAAACAGCCATACCGCCGTGATCGACACCTCCACCGCGCATCGGGTTGCGCCCGATTGGGTGTACGGCTTCCCAGAGTTAAAAGGTCAGCGGGAAAAAATCAAGGCGGGCAATCGCATCGCCAACCCCGGCTGTCACGCCAGCGGATTTATCGCCCTGGTCGCGCCGTTAGTGAGCGAGGGGGCTCTCTCCCCCGGCGCGGCGCTGGCCTGCTTTTCCCTGACCGGCTATTCCGGCGGCGGGAAAAAGATGATCGCGGAATACGAGGGCGAAAACCGCAGTCCGCTTTTGGACGCGCCGAGGCAGTACGGCCTTTCACAGGCCCATAAGCACCTGCCCGAAATGAAGGTCATCTGCGGCCTGGACCTTGCCCCCATCTTCTGCCCCATCGTGGCCCCGTATTACGCGGGCATGGAAGTGACGGTGCCGCTCTTCGCGGGCCAGGCAAAAGCGAGCGCGGACGAAATCAAGGCCATTTACAAAGCGTATTATTCCCAAGGCGCCGTTCATTTTTCCGAGGAAACGAATGAAGGAAATTTCCTCTCCGCCAACGCTTTCGCCGGGCGGGACGACATGGAAATCACCGTCAGCGGCAACGCGGAGCGCATCCTGCTGACCGCCCGCTTTGACAACTTGGGCAAGGGGGCCTGTGGCGCGGCCATCCAGAACATGAATCTGCTCATCGGTGCGGACGAATTTATAGGGCTGGTGGTGTGAACCATGGACGACGTGCAGATTTTGCCCATGACGGAGCAGGACTACGACGCGGTTCACGCCCTCTGGCTGACCATCCGTGGCTTCGGCATCCGGGCGCTGGACGACTCCCGGGAGGATGTGGTGCGGTTTATCCGCCGCAACCCCACCACCAGCGTGGTTGCGGTGCTGGACGGGAAGATCATCGGCTCCATCCTCTGCGGCTCCGACGGGCGGCAAGGCGCGCTGTACCACGTGTGCGTGGCGAAGGAATACCGACGACAGGGCATCGGCACCCGGATGGTTGGCTACTGTATGCAGCAGCTAAAGGCCATGGGTATCAACAAGGTCGGCCTCATCGCCTTTACCGCCAACGAAGCGGGCAACGCCTTCTGGAAGCAGATCGGCTGGAAAAAGAGTGACGTGAATTATTATGAGTTCACGCTGAACGAGAAAAATATCACGCGATTCGTGGAAGGCGAGTAAAAAGAAAGTAACTCTATTTTGAAGCAAAGGAGCAGCGAAGATGAGCTACAAAAAAATTCCCGGCGGCGTGACCGTTCCGAAGGGGTTCAAGGCGTCCTGCTGCGCGGCGGGCATTAAGTACAAAAACCGCACCGATATGGCGATGATCTACAGCGACCTGCCCTGCGCCGTGGCGGGCACCTTCACCACTAACAAGGTCAAAGCCGCGCCGGTGCTGTGGGACATGGACGTGGTATACAAGGAAAAAACCGCCCGGGCCGTGATAGTGAACGCGGGCATTGCCAACGCCGCAACCGGCAAAACGGGACTGGAGATTTGCGGAAAGACCGCGGACTTTACCGCCGATGCCCTGAATATTCCGGCTTCCCAGGTGCTGCTGGGCTCGACGGGCGTCATCGGGCCGAACCTGCCCCTTGACAGGATCACAGCGGGCGTGATGGCGATGGTGAAAACCCTCTCCGATACCCCAAGAGCGGGCACCGACGCCAGCAAGGCCATCATGACCACTGACACCGTGAACAAGGAATTTGCCGTGGATTTTGACCTTCCCGCTGCGGACGGCGGGATCGTCACGGTGCGCATGGGCGGCATGAGCAAGGGCTCGGGCATGATCCATCCCAACATGTGCACCATGCTGGGCTATATCACCACGGACTGCGCCATCGACCAGGCGCTGCTGCAAAAGGCGCTCAGCGCCGTGGTGCAGGACACCTTCAACATGATTTCCGTGGACGGCGACACCAGCACCAACGACACCCTGCTGGTCTTAGCCAACGGCATGGCGGGAAACAAGCCCATCACGACGGAGGACGAGAGCTATGCCATCTTCTGTGAAGCGCTTTTTTCCATCTGTCATGACCTGGCGGTGACAATGGCGGGGGACGGCGAAGGGGCCACCCACCTGCTGGAAATGCGGGTGTACAATGCGGACACGAAGGAGAACGCCAAGATCCTGGCCAAGTCCGTCATCGGCTCGTCCCTGGTCAAAGCCATGGTGTTCGGGAAGGACGCCAACTGCGGCCGCATCCTCTGCGCCCTGGGCTACGCCGGGCCGGACTTCGACCCCGCAAAAATCGAAGTCTATCTCCATGGCGAAAAGGATACCCTCTGCTTCTACAGGGACGGCTGCGTGCAGGCGTTTGACGAAGATCTGGCCCTGTCCATCCTCTCCGAAAAAGCCGTGCGCTTCTCCTGCAACATGAACATGGGCACGGAGGAAGCCACCGCCTGGGGATGCGATTTGACGTATGACTATGTGAAGATCAACGGAGACTATCGGACATAAAAAGCGCAACGATTTCATTGAGTAGTGTAGATTTATTCAAGATAACCGTTCAATCGTGTCACTTTAAGCGTACAAGTTACAGTGTCATCCCGACCGGAGCGAAGCGAAGTGGAGGGATCTGAAAGCAGGGTATTATGTTACCTGGCGAAATGCGTTTCTCCCAGGTCCCTCCATTCCGCTCCACTTCGTTCCGCTCCAGTCGGGATGACAGCGTTTGTTGGTTCATTCCTTGTTTATTGCTTTGTTTTGTTGATCGGAGGTTCTCATGGATATAAACTTCTCCAACGCCCAGCGGGCGGAAGTTTTGACCCAGGCATTGCCCTACATCAAGCGGTACGTGGGCAAGATCGTGGTGGTGAAATACGGCGGGAATGCCATGGTGAACGAGCAGCTGAAACAGCAGGTGATGGAGGATATCGTGCTGCTGTGGCTGATCGGGGTAAAGGTGGTGCTGGTACACGGCGGCGGGCCGGAAATCAGCGACCTGATGAAACGCCTGGGCAAGCAGCCCCAGTTCGTGGACGGCCTGCGCGTCACCGACCAGGAAACGGTGGACATCGTGCAGATGGTGTTAGCGGGCAAAGTCAACAAGACCCTGGTGAATCTGCTGGAAATGAAGGGTGGCCGGGCCATCGGCCTGTCCGGCATGGACGGGCGGCTGATCGAGGCGAAGATGAAGGACGAGCGCCTGGGCTTTGTGGGCGAGGTGACGAAAATCCATATCGGCCCGGTGCATGACCTGCTGGACAAGGGCTACATTCCCGTTGTCTCCACCGTGGGCTGCGACCGACAGGGCAACGCCTACAACATCAACGGCGACACTGCCGCCGCCCACATCGCCGGGGCGCTGAACGCCGAAAGGCTCATCATGATGACGGACATCGCGGGGATTCTCCGCGACAAGGACGACCCAACGACTCTGATCCCAGAAATCACCCTGAGCCAAGCCAAGGAGCTGTATGATTCCGGGGTGATCTCCGGCGGCATGATCCCCAAGGTGGACTGCTGCGTGACGGCGCTCCACGCCGGGGTGAAGAACGTGGTCATCATGGACGGGCGCGTGCCGCACTCCATCCTCATGGAGCTGCTCACCAACGAAGGCGCGGGCACCTGGATTCGGAGGGACGAAGCATGAATACGAAGGAACTGGATACAACTTATGTAGCGCCGACCTACAAGCGCTTTCCCCTGGAAATCGTCAGCGGGAAGGGCTCGGTCGTGCAGGACGAGAACGGAAAAGAGTACATCGACCTTGGCAGCGGCATCGCCGTGACCAGCTTTGGCGTGGCGGATGACGTGTGGCGGCAGGCGGTGACCGACCAGATCAGCAAGGTGCAGCACATGTCCAACCTGTACTACACCGCTCCCTGCGCGAAGCTGGCGGAAATGCTGTGCCGGAAGACCGGAATGAAGAAGGTGTTCTTCTCCAATTCCGGCGCGGAGAGCAACGAGTGCGCCATCAAGGCCGCCCGGAAGTACGCCGCCGAAACGCACGGCCCGGACTGCTTCACCATCGTGACGCTGAAAAACAGCTTCCACGGCCGTACCATCACCACGCTGTCCGCCACCGGGCAGGAGCATTATCATGAGCTGTTTCAGCCCCTGACCCCCGGCTTCGTTCACGTGACCGCCGGGGACATGGACGAGCTGAAAGCGCTGGCGGAAAAGACCAAGCTCGCCGGGATCCTGATTGAGTGCGTCCAGGGCGAGGGCGGCGTGGTGCCGCTTTCCAAGGAGTACGTGGAGGGCGTGGCCGCGCTGTGCAAAGAAAAGGACATTCTGTTCATGGTGGACGAGGTGCAGACCGGCAACGGGCGCACGGGGCAGCTGTACGCCTACATGAATTACGGCGTACAGCCCGACATCGTTTCCACCGCCAAGGGCCTGGCGGGGGGCCTGCCCCTGGGCGCGACGCTGCTCGGAGAAAAGGTGCAGAACGTTTTCA
Organism: Clostridia bacterium; assembly: GCA_017509065.1. The sequence goes on along the minus strand of JAFWQM010000065.1, from coordinate 7,833 downwards.
GTTACGGCGACCACGGCTCCACCTTCGGGGGCAATCCCGTGTCCTGTGCCGCGGCGCTGAGCGTGCTTTCCCGCATCGACGACAATTTGCTTTCCGAAGTCCGGGAAAAGAGCGCGTATCTCTTTGATTTCTTCAAGGACGCTCCCGGCGTGGAAAGCATCTCCGGCCTGGGGTTGATGATCGGCCTGAAAACAAAAAAGCCAGCGGGCGAAGTCGTCGCCGCGTGCATGGAAAAAGGCGTCCTCTGCCTCACCGCTAAGGACAAGGTGCGGCTCCTGCCCGCGCTGAACATCCCCATGGATGTCCTGCAAAAGGCAGCAAAGATCATCAAAGCCGCCTGCGCGGAAGCATAAGAAACCGACAATCAGCCCGAGGAACAAAAGCCTGCTCCTTGGGCTGATTTATTAATCCTGTGCCTCACTCATTGCAGCCCGCCTTCCTGGCCCCGTCAAGGTAATTCCTTGCTGCATTCCGCTTGTTTTTCCCCGCTTATTTCCCCTTTCTTACATTGCATGCAAAATCAGCCTTTAATATAATACAGGTGTTGCAATACCCAGCTATAACAGCATTTTGATATGCAAAGGTGGTTATGCATCTGCTGAAGAAGTTTTATGAATATATGAATCCTTCAATAGAGCCGAGGGTAGTCAGAGACATGGATTTCCAATGCCTGAAAGTCATCCGTATCATGTTTCTGCTTAATCTTGCCGTTGAGTTTGTGACCATGATTGTTTTCCTGTTTTCCCGTATCGGGCGCTTTGATCGCGGCGCGTTGATCAGCCTGAACAGCGGGATCTTCTGCATCGTATTCTGTATCGCCGCTGCCGTTTGGTCCAATAAGATGCTGAATAACAAAGAGCTTCCGCACAGCAGCTTCTTATCCTTTTAAAATCGCGTTTTTCATTGCGTTTGCTGCCTGGGGGATTGCCGTCGATTACCGCCATTACATCATAGGCGATCAGATACTGACGTTCTTTACCGTCAATCTCATCATGGTATGCTTCGTGCTGTTCAGGCCGTGGATCGGAACAATTCTCGTAGGCTGCGCCTATACGGCCTTATATATTCTGCTGTATATGTTTGACGGAGCCAAGGGAATCGAGCCATTGAACTATATTTTTCTTGCCGTGGCTTCAATTGCTTCAAACGCTGTGCGGTATCACCATCAGATCAGTATCTCCACGAAAACGGTCCTGCTCTCCGAGAACAACCTGGAACTGGAAAAAACGAGCCGCCATGACGGACTGACCGGCCTGCTGAACCGGCTCGCGCTTGAAACCGACGCATCAATTTACCGAAAAGCAGTATGGCATAAAAGTGCTTCTCTCGATCGGAAACGCCAAGGGCAGCCCGGAAAACTATCAGGAGCTTTTCGACCTGATACAAAAGGCGGACAAGGCGCTGTATATCACCAAGCAGCGCACGCATTCCGTTGAGTTCGGCGGCCATGAGAGGCGGAGAGGAAGAAGATAGGGAACGACGGTGTGATTACAGCATCCGTCGGAAGATGGATATGATAAGTTGGCCGGGGAGCCGCGCGCTCTTTGGCCGCTTTTTATTTTTGGCAGAGAAAATATAGGCTGGAAAAGCAGCGCCGGATATGGTAGAATAAAGAAGCAGAAGAATCGTTCATAAACCCAATTCATGCTTACGCGGAGAGGACGGCACAAAAAATATGAAGAAGATCGTTTGCGTTTTGCTTATCGTTATGGTTTTCCTGATGACTTCCTGTTCCGCGGAGACTGTCTATTCCAGCGCTTCCGTCACGGACGCGGAAGCGTCCGCCGCTGCTTACCCGAGCTTTTTGGAGGCCGGAAAACTGTCCGTGCTGATCCCCGGCCTGAAAGAAGGCTTCGTTCCGCAGGGAATCACCTATCTTCCGAAGGACGACGCATTTCTGTTCGGCGGCTACAGCTCCGACGGGGACAACAGCGTCCTGCTGGCCGTCAGCCGGAAAACTGCCGAGCTCATCAAGCAGGTGAAGCTGGAAAACACGGACGGCAGCAAATATACGGGGCACGCAGGCGGCGTGTGCGCTACGGAAACAAATATCTACGTTGCCAACGCGAACAAGCTGTTCCGCATATCTCTTGAAAAATACGAAGCGCTTCCCGCGTCTTCCGCCTGCTCCTTTGACGAAGAAATACCGGTGCCCGTGAATTCCTCGTACTGCAGCTATGCGGAAGGGATTTTGTGGGTAGGAGAGTTTCAGTACGGGGGCGATTATCCGACCGACGCTTCCCACCGCGTCAGCACGGCGGACGGGCTGCAGCGTGCCTGGAACTGCGGCTACCGTATCAGCGAAGATCAGGATTTCTCCGCACCGGACTATATCTTTTCCATAACGGAGCGCATCCAGGGCATGACGACCCTGAACGGAAAAATCTATCTCAGCCAGTCCTACGGGCGCAGGAACGATTCCGTCCTGTACCGCTATGAAAACGCGCTGGACAGGGAACCGGACCAAACCGTGGAGGTAAACGGCCGGACCGTGCCCCTCTGGATACTGGACAAAACCACCCGCGAAGCCGCGCTCATGGCCCCACCCATGACCGAATGCCTCTGCACAGTGGACGGCGGGATTTACGTCGTATTTGAGTCCGCCGCCAAAACGTACATGAACCCCGCCAAGCCCTCGCTGCATCCCATGGACCGGGTATTTGTGCTGAAAGCATTTTGAAATCTCACGATAATTTAATAGGAGACCTCTTGACGTTAGCTGTGAAATCTGGTATCATAGCCTCAGAAAAAAGGCAAATCCTGTGCTCGTTTCGGCAGGTTTGCCAGATAATTAAAGGAGGATTTCCACAATGAAAAGATTCCTTGCGTTCCTGCTCTGCGTCCTGATGCTGGCGTCCGTGGTTCCCGCGCTGGCGGCCACGGAGTACGACGTGACAGAACCCATCACCATCGAATGGTGGCATGCCCACGAGAGCCAGTTCGACGAGCAGATCGCCTACATGGTGGATAAGTTCAACGCCGAAAACGGCATGGGCATCACCGTCGTTCCCGTGTACAAAGGCGCGTATGCCGACATCGACACCGCGTTCCGGGCCGCTGACGCCGCCGGCGCCGTGCCCGCCCTGGTGTGCTGCAACACGTCCTATCCCGCCGCTTACGGCGCGGCCGGGCTGTGCGAGGTGCTCGATCCCTACATCGACGCTTTCGACTACGACGTGGAAGACTTCGGCGAGGGCCTGCTGGCTTCCACCAGCTATGACGACGAGCAGATCTGCCTGCCTTACCTGATTTCCACCCAGTGCATGTACTACAACAAGACCGCCGCTGACGCCGAAGGCATTGAAATGCCCAAGACCATCGACGAGATGGAAGCTTTCCTGGAGAAAGCCACCCTGTTCAACGAGGACGGCACCACCAAGCGCTACGGCACCGTGTTCGGCGGCTGGGACTATTGGTATCATGAAATGCTGTTCAAGAACAACGGCGTGCAGATCGTGACCGACGAGGGCACCACCGACGTGAACAGCGAAAAGAGCATCGAGCTGAACACCAAGATCAAGGAATGGATCGACAAGGGCTACGCTTATTATGCCTACGGCTCCGGCGCGTCCTCCAACATGCGCGACCTGTTCATCGCGGGCGGCGCGTTCAGCGTGTTCCACACTTCTTCCCTGTACACCACCTACGTCAACCGCGTCAACGCCCTGGAAGACGAATCCGCGCGTTTTGAAGTCGGCATGGCGTGGCTCCCCGGCGGCAGCGACGGCGAGAGCTTCAAGAGTGAAGTCGGCGGCGCGGCGATCTTCATCCCCGCCAAGGCTTCCCAGGCGGAAAAGAACGCGGCCTGGCAGTTCATGATGTTCATGGCCAGCCCCGAAATCAACCTCTACTGGTCTGACAACACCGGCTATCTGCCCACCCGCGGCAGCGTTGTCGGCCTGCCCGAGTACCAGGAATACCTGGCCAAGAAACCCGCTATGGACCCCATCATCAAGATGGCTTCCTGGATCAACCCCCGCAACCAGAACCCCGCTTACAACAACTGCGGCAACCTCTGGCGCGCCGCCCTGGCCGAAATCTACAACAACGGCGCTCCCGTGAAGGAGACCCTCGACCAGCTGGCAGTTGAGATTCAGGCGGAACTGGACGCGGTCAAGTAAACAACAAAAGGCATCTATCAGGGGAGAGGAATCCTTCCTCTCCCTTTTCCAAATGTAATGAGGAATGCGCCGTGAAGAACGAAATGAGAAATGCGGACAAGCTCCGCGAACGGAAGCTGATTTCCAAAACCCAGCGGGGCGTGGGCCTGGGCCTGATCATCGCGGGCATATTGATCGGGCTGGTGGGCATGTTCGGGTATCTGGCGGGAGACTGGCAGATCGCGCCTTTCGCCGACATGACCGACCAGGTATTCATCGCCCGGGAGGTGGCGCTCAGTGCGGGCACAGGCATCACCGGGGCCTTTGACATGGACGGCGAGGAAAGCGGCGTCCATGTCTATTACGCCTCCCTGTCGGAGGACGACGTCATTAACGTGGAAGAGTTCGACGCGGGAGAAACGAAAAAGGCCCTCAAAGGCGGCTCTTTGCAGTTCCCCGCCACCAAGGAGCGGCAGACGCTGGTGATCGAGGAAGCCCAGCCCGTCACCCTAAGCAACGGCCAGACCGCGACGAAATCAGTCAAATTCCCCGGCGCGGGCAGCAGTAAATACCGCAGCTTGAAAACCACAGTGGAAGAGCCATGCACGCTGACGGTGTATGCCATGTCCTCCCTGCCCTCCCACGAACGCAGGCTGGTGCTGTACAACAGCCTGACCGGCCAGGAGGTCGCTTCCGCCATGGCCCCGGCCTACTCCGCCGAAAAGACGCTGGAGCCCGTCACAATGGCGATTCCCGCCGCGGGCACCTATTACGTGTCCGTCAAGGGCGACATTCCCATCGCGCCGGTCAGCGCCATCATGAACTATGCTGTCATGATCCTGCTGCTGGGCCTGGTGCTGATCTTCAACGGCGTGATGATGCGCGTCCAGCGCTGGGAGCGGATGAAGGATCTGTTTTTCGTGGAGCCCGCGCTGCTTTTGTTCCTCATGTTCGTATATTATCCGGTGATCGACCTGATCCGCATTTCCTTCACCAACATGTCGGTGCTCACCACGGGCAAGCAGGAGTTCGTGGGCTTTCTGAACTTTGAATGGATTTTCAACGGAGCGGGCACCCGCTACTTCTGGGAGAGCCTGCGCATCACCGGGGTGTATATGTTCTGGGAGGTCATGATTACCCTGGTGGGCGGCATGCTGCTGGCGCTGCTCTTTAACCGCATGACGAAGATGTTCAACGCCATGCGCGCCATCGTGTTCATGCCCAAGTACATCGCCGTGTCTACCAGCGCCGTGGTGTTCCAGTGGATTCTGCATTCCAGCATTGCCACGGGCATCGGGCAGATGGAAGGCATCATGAACTACACCCTGTCGCTGTTTGGCATCCAGGGCCCCCACTGGCTGATCGACGCGAACACGGCCCTGGCCGGCGTGCTGACGCTGACGGCCTGGCGCGTGGTGGGCTACGCCATGATGATTTATCTCTCCGCCATGAAGGGCATCAGCACGGATTATTACGAGGCGGCGGCCATCGACGGGGCGGACGGCGTGCAGCGCTTCCGCTACATCACGATACCGCTCCTGGCCCCCACCACGCTGTTCCTGTTCGTGACCACGTTTATCGCTTCCATGAAGGTGTTCCAGTCCGTGGACGTGATGACCGGCGGCGGCCCCGGCACCGCCACCAACGTGATGGTGCAGTGGATTTACAACCTGACCTTCAAGGACTTCCATACCGCCCGCGGCGCAGCGGTATCGCTGGTGTTCTTCGTGATTCTGCTGGTGTGCACCGCGGCCACCATGCGCTTCTCCAACCGCAACGTGAACTACGACGCGTAAGAAAGGAGGCGGAACCTTATGTTCAAACGGCTCGACACGCAAAAGAAAACCGGAACGGTGTGCGTCCTGATCGGTTTCGCGCTCCTGTTCTTCACCCTGTTCCTGATTCCCCTGAAAACGGCGGGGGCATGGAAGTATTGGCTGCTGATTCCCGCCGGGCTGCTGATCCTGCTTCCTATCCCCACGATGTGGCGGGACGGCGTGCGCAGGATGAAAGAAAAGCCCGCCGCAGGGGGCCACTGGCACCGAATGCGGCAGAGCGGGTTTTTCGACCTGCTCACGCTGCTGACGATCATTTCGGTGGTTTTATTGGCCTGCTGGGGCTTTGGGAACTGGTCGTATCACGCCACACTGCAAAAGCACACGGCGCTGGCGGGGGGCGCGGCCTCCACCTTAGAGGAAGCGCGGCTGCTGCCGGACTTCATTGAATACAATTTCCACCAGGACCTGAACCTGATCGCCAAAAACTATCCCGCATTCGGTATCATTGCCTTGATTCTGCTGGGCTTTGTGCTGGTGTGCGGGCTGTACATGCGCTTCGTCTCCCCCATCGTAAAGGCGGACGAACACCTGCAGATCGCCCACGGCGTCTACCGGGTCACAGCGCAGTACGCGGCGGCGATTCTGATCGTGCTGATTTCCCTCTTCCCCATTTACTGGATGGTCATTTCCTCCCTCAAAACCTCGGATGAGCTGATGCGTGCCGTGCCGACCCTGTGGCCCGACAAGTTCGTGTGGGAGAATTACCCGAACGTTTTGAACAAAGCGCCCTTTGCCCGCTATCTGGTGAACACACTGGTGACAACCGTTATCATGATGCTGGGCGAATTGACCATCGGCGTCATGGCGGCCTACGGCTTTTCCAAGGGCGATTTCAAGGGAAAGAACGTGCTGTTCATGCTCGTGCTTGGCGCGCTGATGGTGCCGATTCAAGTAACGTTCGTGCCCATCTATGTCATCATCGCCCGGCTGAACGCCATCGACACCTGGACGGGCGTGGTGCTGCCCAACCTGGTGAGCGCATACTTCATCTTCATGCTGCGCCAGAACTTCATGGCCGTGGACAACAGCTACATCGAAGCGGGCCGTATTGACGGCCTGGGGCGGTTTGGAACGATCATCAATGTGCTGTGTCCCATGTGCAAGCCCACCCTCATCACCATCAGCATCATCAGCTTCATCAACGGCTGGAACAGCTATTTCTGGCCCAAGATGGTCACCCAGTCCGAAGCCAGCCGCACCATCGCCGTGGGCGTGCAGCGGTTAAAGGAAACCTACGCCGGGCAGTTCGTGAGCAATTACAACGAAATCATGGCCGGGGCTGTGATGGCCATCATTCCGATCGTGTTCCTGTTCCTGATCCTGCAAAAGTACATCATGACCGGCATGAGCAAAGCGGCGATGAAATAAACCTTTTCGTGAAAAAAAACGGCCGGGGAAAGTATCCCCGGCCAGCCTTGTATTATCACGTCATTCAACCGCAAGCAGTGATCAGGCTGTGATTGTTATACAGCTATCAGTAGAACCTAACACGGGAGTTTTCTGGGGGAAACCGCTCTTTTTCCTCTCCGGGGCCTTCCGGCCTTTCCGGGGCTACCGCCCGGCCTTCACTGAAAATCATCCACTGGATGATTTTACGGGCGTTGCGGCCCCTTCGCTGAAAACCGGCCCAAGGGCAGGTTTTCCGGACGCTTCGGCCCCAAAGAGCGGTTTCCCCCAGACCCCCTTCCGAGAAAGCCATAAGGGTTCTCGGACTTGTTGTTATTATGCAAATACTATTGCTTGTAAGCGCCTAATTATTGCTCGCCCAATTGAATCGTGAATTCAGATGCGGGATGAGAAATCGTTCCAGACAAGGAACTAAACCGCAGGAATACTGGGGCCGAAGCGCTCGAAAAACAATCCGGTGGATTGTTTTTAGCGGAGGCCGGGCGGCA